>JAUSMA010000020.1 GCA_030645475.1 Nitrospirota bacterium | reverse complement strand
ACCGTTGGATCGTACATGATGACCAGCGGGCGCATGCGGGCCTGCAGGTTGATGCTGATGACCAGCCCGATGGATTTGTCGGAGAGTTCGACGACCGTCCCCGGCGGGTAGACGCTCAAGATTTGAATCAGTGCGACGATCACCTCTTGAGAAAATGTCGTTTTGCCGCTCAGATACAATTTCGAGAGCGCCTCAGTCGGGGACAGGTTCTTGCTCACATCCGGCGCATTGATGAGGCTTTCATATTCATCGACGGCCATGAGAATTCTGGAGAGCAATGACAGTTGGTCGCCTTTCAAACGCGCGGGATAGCCGGATCCATCGATCCGTTCATGATGTTGCCGGATCATGTTGGTGACGGCTTCGGGGATTCCGGGAAACTGTGTCAGCATTGTGAGCCCGAAATCGACATGTTGCTGAAAGGCCTTCCGGTTGTCGGCAGTCAGGCTGCCCCCACCATTGTGGAGGTGTGAGGGGAGCTTTTGCTCGCCAATGTCGTGCAGGAGACCGGCAATTCCCAGCATTTGTGTGTCTTCATGGCTCAGATCAAATTGCCGCCCTACCATCATCGAGAGCACGGCGACGTTCATGGCATGGAGGACCCCAATATCGTCGAGATCCTGGGCACCCAATAAACTCCCCATGGCACCAGAGGTGGCGTCGTCTAAGATGAGATCGGTCAGATTGTTGATCATGTCCTTTGCAGTCGAGAGGCCTTCTCCTGAGCCGCTCCGGATATCGTTGAGTGCCTTCGAACTCTGGGTGAGGGTCTGTTTGTATACCGCGTCGGCCTGTTGCAGGCTTTCGGTGTATCGGGTGATGGTGTGCTGTGAGCTGGTAGGGTTGGAGGAGGGCTTGGCCTGTATCGGCGCGTTGGCAGGAATAGCCGCTCCGTCTTCTCCGTTTCCTGAATCCTCGGCTGGTAACTGATCCGCCCCCTCTTGATCGGACAAGGCAGGGTCGACGAGCACGAGACCCAACTTTAGGCCGCGGATGATCGCCAATTCATTCTCGGACGTTATTTTGAACGTCTTACTGGCAAAGGGATGTTTAAACCAGGAACAGTTCAGGTCGACATACATGCCGACTTTGAGTTCCTCTGGTTTGGTCTGAATGAGCCGTGCTTGCGGCTTATTAGACGAGGGAGACGCGTGTGTTGTCATCTTGGGCAGATATCCTTGGGTGAAGAGGCCAATACGCACCAATGCGATGAGTTCGTATCGGTCGGTTTCGGATTATCTTGAGTCTAGGTGCGTTCGTTGAAGCCTATGGATCGGCGTTGTCATGTCAGGTGTGATGGGGAGGGGCAGGGAAGAGTTTCCTGGGGCCCGGCCGGGATATGGTCTCGCCGGCTGGGCCCCTATTCGAGGAAGGGGCTGGTTACTTCTTCATATCCAAAATGGTTCCCAGCATATTGTCCGCTGTATGGAGGGTGCGAAGATTCGCTTCAAATCCACGCTGTGCAAGGATCTGATTGACGGTTTCTTCTCCGAGATCGACATTCGACAACTCGACTAGGGCCGGACTATACCCGGTGTTGTTTAAGACCGTAGGACCGGCCGAGTCGTCCTTTTGCACGACTGGAAGGACCCCACCGGTTGCCACTGCCACAAATTCTGTTCGTGATTTCTTAAACCCATTCGTATTGACGTTGGCCACGTTATGCGCCGTGACCTCAATCTCTTTCTCAAAGGCCGCGAGTCCGGAGAGGGCAGAGTGAATGGCGGATAACATCGGGCACCTCCATTTGAGCCGGTTAGAGCTTCAGGTCTGTGCCAAGGGAGAGAGACGCAGTGGAGGGGGGATAGCCGTTATCGTCGCGCGATCGCGATCGGTCATGTGGCGGCTAGGCTGACCCTGGAACATGCTTCGTCCCTGCTTAGGTCCCTTAGCTTTGCGTCCCATCCTCTCGGATGGTATGCCTTTGTCACCTGGCGAGTGTCGTGCTACAGCTCAGACGTATTCGACGCTCGACTAGCAGAAGTATAGCATCAATGTCGGTTGAGCAGGCTCATGGAACCAGGCACAACGGGCACCAACGAGAAGCAGCCGACAGGTGGCCGATCACGTTCTGGACGCCTGATTCATGGAGATCTTTGCCAGTTTTACTCTGTGAATGCTAGGGAAAGACTGTTGGCGTGAGACGAAGGGACTTCGCTAAGATCACGCCATGGCTGTTCTTCCAGTAAGGAGTTTCGATGTCCAATGTCAGCATCCTCTATAGCGATTTTAATTGTCCCTTCTGTTATGCGATGCATGAACGGCTCTATGGGATGCGCCTGCTCGATCGTTGTGTATGGCGGGGTGTACAGCATGCGCCGCATCTACCGAATCCGATGGCGCATTGGAGCGGTACGTTGGGAGCGGAGCTAGCGCACGAAGTGAGGATGGTTCAACGATTGGCGCCTGGGCTCGCGATCTCCCTGCCGCTGGGCAAGCCGAATACCAGATTGGCCATCGAGTGGGCGGCGTCGATGCTCAGGCAGGATGCCGGTCGGGGTATGGAATTCGTACGACAGGCCTATCGGGCCTTCTGGTGTGAAGGACTGGACCTGTCAGATCCGTTGGTCTTGCAGTGGTTGGCGGGGGAGTCGGCTGTCGATGGGGATGCTGAAGAAAGTCGCCGCATCGTTCAGGAATGGGAGACGGCCTGGCACGAGACTGGCCAGGCCGGCGTTCCCCTGATCGTCTCGCCCTTCGGTGATCAACTCGTCGGCTGTGTGTCAGACGATCACGTCAGACGATTCTTTGCGTGAATTGATTACGCCACGTCGAGATTCATCACATAATGCTGGAGTTCCCGCCGCTGATCCTCTTCAGTGACCTTGAGGGCTTCGATGTCTTTTCGGAGTTTCTCCAGCTCGTTCTCTTGTAGGTCCAATTTCTTCACATATCGATTGTAGAGATCGGAATTCTGCTGGAGCCGCTGCATGTTCTCGCGAATGCGGCTATGTTCCGTGGTGATCTCGCCGATACGCTGTTCGAGCCTCTTTCGTTGCGCGCGGGTGTCGTCGAGTTTGCTCCTGAGCTGAACCACCCGTTGCAGGGCCTCTTTGACTTTTGGGCTGAGTTCTTTCGCCTGCTGGTAGTAGGCGATCTGGTCGATCCCGCTCTCCATCAAGAGGATAGATTCCTGGATCGGCAATGTTTCCTTCACGCGAAGGGTGGCGCTTTTGCCTGAATCTACCGTGACGTTGAACCGATACATATCCCTGGTTCGTTCAGTCGGTTCTTTCGGCTCGACCAGTTTCCAATCGGCACGATAGGCCTGTTCGATCAAGAGGGTCTTGGCCTTCTGGTCACGATTCTTGATGAGATAAGTCCGGTCCTCAACCAGGCGGCGAGACACCAGCATCGTGCCTTTCTTCAGGGAGACCGTCGCCAGTTCCTGTGTGCCTCCTATGAAGGTGGCTTCCACGTCGGTCTTGAGATCGAGCGCATAGCTGATCAGCCGGTCTTGCCCTGGAGGAAGGTCCTCAATACGCGCATCGCCCGCGTAGCTGCCGCTATCGAAGAGGGTGATCGGCCCCTGCATCAGGTGAAGCGATGACGTGTTGGTCAGCCGATAGCCGTTCAAGGGATGTTTGGCGTTGACGGACTGATTGTAGACGGAAACTTTCTGTCCCTTCAGTTTCTGCCCGATGATCGGCAGCATCGCGCTGGTATGTTTCGCGAGTGTGACCGGCTGATCGATGCGATATTCGAAGAGCTCGCCCTTATCCTCGCCCATCGCCATAGAGGCGACTCCTTGGTCGAGACGGCCCATGTCCATCTCAGATGCCATGAGGGACTGCTCCGGTACATTCGCACGCGCACTGGCGAGGCCTTGCGCCATTTTTCCGAGTAACCGCTCCTTCTTCATCTCACTCCTGGCAGGAGATGCAGGCACCATCGATTTGGGTTCGTCCATCGTGTCGCCATATGTCTGGGGAATGAGATTGGTATAGAGCTCCGGCTGGACGACTGGCCGTGGATTGTAGAGGGGCTGATAGAGATCCATGGTAAAGGAGATGGGCCGTCCCGAGACGAGCGAGAGGGCGACCTGCTTCCAGTCCTGCTCGGTGGTGTTCTCCACAATGGCCCAGCCTTGCAGATAGGGGGCCTTCTCTTCATCCAACACCAGTCGATAGGTGGTCTTCCAGACGGGCGTTTCCGTCAAGTAGGCTACTCGCGCTTGGCGGCTGCCGGTGCCGTCGAACAGAATCGAGACGGTCTTTTTCTGGGCATCATGATTTGTCGCCAGCGCAGCCAGGGCCTGGTGCAGTTCGGCGTTCAAGGCCTGGTCCAGCAGCTTGACCCGTTGGATCTGGGTGAAGGGGAGGGAGCGAAAGCCCTCGTCGGTGAGGAGGTTGAGATATTCCTGCTCGATCACACGACGGGCTTGGCCATCGGCCATCGACTCGGTCTTCTTTTCAACACCAAGAATAGTGCCCAGCAGAGGATTGGGAGTGGCCACTTCAACCCGTTCGCCACGCACTTGGGTCAAGATCTGCCCCAACGTGGGATTGCCGTTCAGGTTCACGCCGAAGTTGCTGAGTACCTTGGTCACGGGATCACGAGAACCATAGGTGACCGTCTCGATCGTGCCCCCGCCGAAATCTTGAACCACCAGGCTCTTGAGGATGTCGTTGATTTGGGTGACGTTGAAACGCAGATCCAGTTGCGTCCGGTTCTGTACCGTACCGTCATGTTGCATGTATCCGACGCCGCTGGAATAGAGCACGATCTTTGAGAGGGGAAGGCTGGCAGGCTCTTCAGCCATGACGGGCCAGGGGAATAGCACACATGACAGGAGGATCAGACGCATCATCAACCTGTGACGAACGCGAAGTGGCAATGCGGACATAAAGGCCTCCATCGTAGTTGTTCCCCTGTGATCTATCCTGTCCCCGTTATGCCGTCAATAGGGCGATCCTTTCACCAGACTCTATCCTGTCGGATTCACTCATGATACTGTTCCTACCCATGAGCGACGCCGATGAGAGGACGATCACCAGCATTCTCAAGGACTGCCACACCATCGCGGTGGTGGGACTCTCCTCGAATCCGGCGCGGCCCTCTTTTGGGGTGGCGAGCTACATGCAGGCGCAAGGCTATCGAGTGTTCCCCGTGAACCCGAACGAAACCACAGTCCTTGGCGAGCCGGCGTTCCCATCACTCGCCGTTGTGCCAGGCGCCATCGATCTGGTGAATATCTTCAGGAAGTCGGAAGAAGTCCTTCCAATCGTTGAGGAAGCGATTGCGCGTGGCGCTAAAGCCATTTGGATGCAAGAGGGGGTTGTGAATGAAGCCGCTACGCACCGGGCAGAGCAAGCGGGCCTTCTCGTCGTGATGGACCGTTGTTGGCTCAAAGAACATGCAGCTCGGTCGCACCGTGGCTGAGCCAATCTCACCTCTGACTCCGGAGGCACCGGCTCTCGATCCGCAACGAGAGGCCATGCTGGCGATGGCCGACCTCTTGGCCAAGATCCTGGATACCACCGTCAAAATTCCCGGCACACCCTTCTATCTCGGCCTCGATCCCTTGCTCGGGCTCATCCCAGGAATCGGCGATTTACTGGCCAATCTTATGGGGACCGTCATCCTGGGGTTGGCTGCTCGTCTACAAGTTCCGCAGATCGTCATCGCCCGCATGAGCTTGAATCTCCTCATCAATGGAACGGTCGGAGCGATTCCCGTTGTCGGCGATCTCTTTTCCGTCTGGTTCAGGAGTCACGCCAGAAACGCCGAACTATTACGCCGCGCTGCGATAGAGCCCTATCGAGAAACCAGGCAGGCCAGGCTCTATGTGGCCGGCATCATCGGCGGGACTGCCATGTTGTTGCTACTCGCCATTGCACTTGTCCTTTGGATCGTCGTGAAGCTCTGGGCCGCAATCGCTCTGTAAACGGACTTGGTCGCTTTCTCAGTGCTCAGCACTTCTTCTCCCCCCTCAAGACGGAGTGCTTTCCAAGCGAGAAACGGGTATTCTTCCGCAGCCCACAAGAGATCATGATGGAAGCCACTCCACGCGGGATTCCTCTACCGCTCTATACGCAAGTGCTCATTGCCGTGACGTGCGGCGCGCTGCTGGGCGTCGTCTTCGGTCAAGAACCCTATCTGGGCGGTCTGCGCAATGAGCAGCTAGGCCGGCTCGGGCTGCTCGTCGTCACGCTCCTCAAGATGCTCGCCATCCCTCTGATCTTCTTTGCGATCCTCGATGCACTGATCCGTACGAGCCTTCCGATGCGTCAGGGGGGCAAGTTGCTCGTCATTTGCCTCGTCAATGTCTCCGTGGCCATGGCGATCGGTCTCGTCTTGATGAATACCTGGCAGCCGGGCCTGACCTGGTACGGTCACGTCGATGAGTTACTGCACCTCGTGCCCGGTTCCCCGCCGTCGGCAGTCAACCTTGCGGCAGTGCAAGCCGGGTCGCAGAGTCCAATCGAGTATCTCGCATCCTATATTCCCCGCACGATCCTGGCGCCGTTTTCCAGCAACAACATCATCGGCATCGTGCTTCTTGCCTTAGCGATCGGTGCTCTGCTTCGCCGTTTGCGGGATACTGCCGACCAGGGAAGCGGGACAATCCATGCCCTGACGCGAACTATTGAGCGTATCTATGGCTGGCTCGTGCAGATGCTGGGCTGGATCATCCTCGCCGTGCCGCTCGCGGTCTTCGGGGTGGTGGCGCAGGTCGTCGGGAAGGCCGGCATCGGCGTCTTCACCGTCCTCTGGATTTTTCTCGCAGCCATGCTCCTGGGGCTCGCCATCCACGCGCTCCTGTACTATCCGCTTGTGGCTTGGCTGGTGGGGAAGAAGTCGCCGAAGATCTACCTGGGGCAGGGGGCCGATGCGATTATGACCGCCATGTCCTGTAACAGCAGCCTCGCCACCGTGCCGGTTACGCTCCGGTGTCTCGAACGTATGCAGGTCTCGCCTCAATCGGCGCGCCTCGCGGCCTGTGTCGGTACGAATCTCAATAACGACGGCATCACCCTCTATGAAGCGATGGCTGCCCTCTTTCTCGCCCAAGCGCTGGGTTTTGAACTGCCAATGGCGAATCAGGTCTTGATCGTCGTGGCCTCGATCATCGCGGGGGCCGGCGTGGCCGGCATTCCGGAAGCCGGGCTGATCGTCTTGCCGCTTGTCCTCTCAGCCGCAGGTTTGCCGCCTCAGGTCATCGTCGCGGCCATTCCACTCATCATGACGGTGGACTGGATCATCGCTCGAGCCAGGTCTGGTGTGAATGTGATGAGCGACATGCTGGTGGCCATCCTCCTCGATGCGGGGTATGTCCCGCCCGCTATCGAGCCAGGTGTGGCTCAATCCCAAGCCGAAAGCTCCTCTGCACCGCAGCCGTCCTAAATGGTTTGCCGGTGATCAAGGGTTGGGTTCGATGAACTCAAGGCTCTCCTCGCCTGAGCATTCAGCGAGGCGGCTGGTAGGGTTCCCTTCCGGTCGTCCAAAGAGTGAGTTTGTGACTGCCGTTCTGCGAGCGAGGGAGATTATTAGGCGCCATCTGCCATCTCCTGGCATCCAGATTCCATGATTTATGGTGCGCAAGAGTCCTGTTGTCTCTCCCCAAGAAAAAGGCATCCTGGCGAGATTATTTTTCAAGCCATTGATTATATTGAAATAATTTTTCTTCTTCCTTGGGAATGTTCATGATATGATCTGCGTGCTGCTTTCTTGGACGCCATGGCTCTCCCCTGGTGTAAAGAAAGTCGGGGAGGTGATGTGGCCATCACCTCCCCATTTTTTTGCTTCTCGCCTGTTCGGTCGGTGATCCCTGTCCAGCAATCTTGCTTCTCCCCCTATTAGATTTATTCTTTCAGGTTCCCTTGTGACGGTTGAGTCGACATCGCTGTTTCTAATCCAGCATTCGGATGGAGACGGGGTGACCTCATCGTGACGATTCCGTCATGGATGGAGTGAACCCATCCGGTTGAATCCTGACATGCTCGTCCGTCCCAATTCGATATCGGGTAGGTCATGCCGATGTGACGTAACGGTACCCGGGTGATAGAGGTGGCGGAAATTTTTGCTGGGGAATGTTTCGTTGAGAGAGTTGCCGGTGAGCGGCGGTTTGGATCTGAGGAATATCGAGGGAGCAAGAAGTGAGGAGGCGACGTGGCCGCCGCCCCCTCATAAAACTACTTCTTCTTCTTTGCCGCCTTCTTGACGGGCTTCTTTGCTGCTGCTTTCTTCGTCGCCATGTGATCTCCACCCCCCTTCGATGTAAAAATGTTGAACAGTGTGTGAGAGGTATATCAGAGTTTGATCACGGAGTAAAATTTTCTCTTCAGAAATCTTTCGGTCGGATTGAGCGAGGGAGATGTCCTGGTCGTCTGAAATCGTCTTGTGAGGGTCTGGGTGACTCACCATAGGTCATGAATCGAGGGAGAGAGAGGCTGATGTGATGGAAGTGAGGGGGGCTTTGAGCGATCGACGTCGCACCGTGACGCACAATCCAGCATGGTCACCGTCGAAGTACCTCGACGATCAATAGCGCATGAACGTTCGTCGTGAAGATGGATATCGAGCGACGTAGCAATCACGGAGTCTCACTTCAAGCGGTGCATGTACCATTGCGGGATTGGTATCTGGGCAGTCCTGAGAGGGCATTGCGGTTCCCCGCTTCTATGGCCATAGAGGAGAGAGGGGGAAAGTCTAAGGATCAGGAGTTCAATGGGGAGCGGCGGGAACAGTACGGGGATGGTAAAGCAGATTACTGCCTGGACCGCTCTAGAACTCACGGTTTCGAAGAACAGGTGGGGCAATTGTTCAGCCCGGCCAGCTACCCTCTGCAGGCTGTGGAAAAACTCGGTGTATGCGAAAGAACGGCCAACATGCTCCAGTGTCGCCGCGGCCTGAACAACCACAGGATGCTCAAAAAGGCCGTCTAGCAAGGCCGCAGTGAGCGAAGAGGCGAGGAGGTACAAACCTCACTTTGTGCGATCCGTTCGCCACTTTCATAGGTCTTGGCGAACGGAGAATCCCCTCCAGTACTTCCGAGAACGTTGAGCCTCTTCGTGAGGCGACCTGCCTGCGCGAAGCGCTTCGTGAAGCGAGAACGCCGCTGGCGGACTTTTTCAGCATCCTGCTAGGCTGGAATGAATTTCAGCGAGACGCCGTTGATGCAGTAGCGGAGTCCGGTCGGCTTCGGGCCGTCATCGAAGATATGACCCTGGTGACCGCCGCAGCGGGCACAGTGCACTTCAGTGCGGGTCATGAAGAATTTCGAATCTGTGCGCGTCTCCACCACTTTCGGATCGATCGGTTGCCAGAAGCTGGGCCAGCCGGTGCCGCTGTCGAACTTATGCTCAGATGAATAGGCGGGGAGATCGCAGCCCGCACAGTAATAGATGCCGGAGGCGTGATTCTCATGCAGCGGACTCGTAAAAGCCCGCTCCGTGTCCTCGTGGCGCAACACTTGATAGGCTGCAGCCGACAGTTGCTTCTTCCACTCGTCGTCGGTCTTCGTCACTTTCACAATGGCGGGGATCTCAACTTTTGGTGGCATGGATGATCTCCCTTTCTTGTAGGGGCGTATGGCCAATCAGTCGATTCGGACGGACAATCCTTACATAGAGACTTACGGAAGGGCAAGACGAGTGGATGCGGGGCTGGGGCTCAACTGCTCTCGCACCTCCCGGAGCGACCCTATCGGGCTCCGCTGAGCGGCAGCCTTCGGAAATTCCCTCGGGACTCGGTCAGTTTCCGCTTTCCTTCTCAGCGGAGCCTCGATGGGGCCCCGCTCCTCCGGTGACGTTCGCGCTGCGCCCCAGCCCCGCACTGGAAGAGAGGGTTGCAGGGATTCGGGCTCGTGCAAGTCGCAGATGGAGCAACCGTCTCCGCCGCATTTGGGAAAGGAGGAAAGAAAGAATCGTGGGGTCCCGCTTCTTCGGTAACGTTCGCGCTGAGCCCCAGCCCCGCATTGGGAGAGAGAGTTTCAGGGATCGATCGTGCTCGCGCAAGTCGCAGATGGAGCAACCGTCTCCGCCGCACTTGGGAAGGAGAGAAGAAAGAACCGGGGCCCTGCTCCTCCAGTGACGTTCGCGCTAAGCCTCAGCCCCGCAAGTGATGTGAGGCTAAGAAGTTCCATGTGCCAGGATATCGAGGGTCACTGTGTCAGGCTTGCCGTCAAAATACTTGAGAAGGGCATCTTTGAAGACCTTGTTGTCGGTGGTCGCGGTCATGAACAAGGTCAGGCATGACCGGAATTTCAGATTGTCGGGGGAGGAGAAGATCTCTTCAGCGCTGCGCCCGTCTACTGTGATGGAAAGCTGCGTACATTCTCTGAGCCTTGGGCCTAGGATTGGGTGCTGCAGATAGGCCTTGGCTTCGTCGAGAGAGGTAATGGCGAACTTCTGGGCCGTTCCACTGTGACCAAGACCTGTGACCTGCGGAAAGATGAACCAGATCCAGTGACTGGACTTTCTTCCAGCTCGTAGCTCACCAAGGACTGCGTCATAGACGCGCTCTTGCGCGTCAAGAAAGCGTTGCAGGTTATACACATCAGTCATGGGCTGTGCTCGCGCCCTCTTTTCCAATTCCCTGGGACCGTCACGCGCCGCGAAATGGTTTCTGACACCTTTGCCCTCCCTTGTTATCGCTTTCGCTTACCGTAATGGCCGGGAAACTTCACGAGAGCTGCCTCATATACTTCTTCGAGAAATGAGTAAATGATGCGTGCAATAGTCTTGGCGGTTTTTTCTTCGAGTGTGAGCCTATGGTCTTGGCACATGGTTAGTTGGCGCCGATGAGCAAAGGAGCGAATTGCGTCTGCTTTTGCGAACGCGCGGAGCTCGCCTCCAGCGTGTACCAAGCAGTTCCGAATCTCATAGACCGCAAGGATATCCTGCCATTCAGGTTCTTGCAGGTTCACAGGTAAGCCCGCTAGACCGATGGCGTACTTCCGGAAACGTTCAATTACCGAGCCTGATATGTCGTTGAATGATAGTGGCAGTTTCAACGTTTCCCGAAGCGCATGGGAGATGCCTCGTAGTTCTTGCTCTAGTACTGACGCAGCCGCGATGACGGCGGACATGTATAGGATTGGTGGTAGTGTCTCGGCGAAGAGTGGGACGAACTCGATGTCGAGGTCAACGTGGCCTTCCTCATCCAACCACTTTAGTTCCCGCTGGAAGGCAGAATCTGTAAGTTCTAAAAATTTCTCAATGTCCTCAATTCGGGAGGAAGCATCGACCCAGTTTCCGAAGAACAGGAGGTTTGGATCAATATTTGCCATGATGCCTGCCCACGAGATTGATTAAGGAGCGGCCTACCACGTGCCAGGAAATGGTTCTACGGGTTCGGTCACTTCTCAAAATTCAGAATGCCCTGGCTTTTCCTTCCGCGATCTAGAATATCAAAGGGAGAATCTTAGCTGTCTCCAATCAAGAAGTTGCAGCTGCGCGGCGATGCATTAATTGACATCGGAGACTTTCCGTATAGATGGCCTCAAAATAAGGTGAAAGATTGCCTTCGAGTGACCTGTGGTCCGTAATGATCGTGCCCTTATCTCCATCCGTTAGCCGTCCGGTAAAGAAAAGCCATCCGAATAGATGAGGCGTTGTCTGTACCCTGCCAGTCATAATTGTTTCTGCAAATTTTCGTGCTTTTTGGTCGTCCGTAAGAAAAGCCTGATTGATCTTTTTCGCCAATGCAATCGAGGACAATTCTCCCTTGCCCAATCGGAGTCTGTTTTCAAGCACCCCGGTATCCTGTAGGTCTTCAATGCTTAAACGATAGGCTTTGAAGTCCCCTTTTGATTGCTCCTGTCTTAGGCGTTTCTGGAGGATAGGCCCATGCGTCGATGGCTGCCGCGGTTTGTGGAGACACTCGTAGAGGACAAACTGGGACAAGTAGAAGCTGCACCCAGCTGTCCGTGCCGTTGCATACAGCATTGGGGATGAGAGCACATTCCATATTGCGCATGTATCAATTACGTTGTAGGGATGAAATACTGAAACATTAATCGCCATGGAGCAGGTGCCTTCCATAAAGCTCCGCGACGAGTGGGAGTTCATTATCGCTCAGTAGAAGCATTTCGCTCAGTCGCCCAGAGGATACCAATCCCCTCTCGTAACCGTCGAAACATAGCTCGACATAGTGCATGGACAATCCTCGACTTAGCAATTCTGCACGGCGTTGGTGAGCTCGCGGGGAGAGATTAGCGGGAAGTTCAGGGTCTACCTTCGCATCCGAAGCTACCTTTGTAGCTTTAATCGTACCCACCTGATGTTCGGAAATGAGATTGGCATCCTTGAGCGCATAAGCCAATGCTTCGGTACTCACCTTCAGCTTGCTAGCCCACTCTCTGGCTTTCTGGGTATCCCATTGGCCTGACAGGGGAATCTGCCTCAAGAATTCTGGAGGCATGAGGTATCTTGAGGCGAAAGTATTAGCGCGTATTTCTGATAGATCATTCTTTTCCCCTGAAAAAGAGACGACGAAGTCTTGGTCGTCATCAAGGATTGCATGTGCAGCTTCATGGGCGGCGGTGAAGCGTTGCCGGTAGACATCTTCGGTATAGTTGACGAGTAGGCACATCCCGGCTTTTGGATGGCGAATGCACAAGCCAGATATGGAGGAATTTGCTAGATGTCGCCGGAATACGTGAAAGCCAATGGAGCGAAAATCATCATATACGTCCATTCCAACTTTTTTGTCACTGTATTCCAGGTGACGCCTTAAAGAGGCCGCAGCCTCAATTCCATGGGCTTTGAAATATGACCCGCTCTTTCTGAAGGTGAAAGGAACTCGGTTTTTTGAGGATAGGTTGCTCATTAAGAATTCCTCTGAATCACAGAGAAACAGAAACTCAAGAATGGCCCACCTATCTTCTCTTGATAGTTCAGCTGAATATTTTCTGAAAAGTGTTTCGGTTTGCTCAAAAGCAGCCAGTTGCTCATTTGAAATGAAAAACTTGTAGTCGCATTTGTAGTAATCGGCCAGAATTAATATCTCATCTCCCGTTGGCTCCCGGCAGGCATCCTCATAGTCCTTCAATAATTGCTGCGGTATCCCCGTTGCGGTCGATACGTCGCCCAGCGACGCTGCAACTTGGTCTCTGTATCTTCGCAGTTTCGAGCCCAGGATCTGAAGATCAATGGCCATGGGTCTTTGGCATCCTTCTTGGCTGTCTTGGAGGGAAAGCCTCTGTCACGAGTCTGTTTTTTCGAAACAGGTACAAAGAAGCATGGCCATTCTACGTTTTCCTTGGCAGCCGGTCTATGCCCCTGAGGGCAATTTGACAGACGCTATTTCCATCTGACTCTCCATGATCAGAGGGTCGCCTGGCTGGTTCCCATCGTGCGCGCGTCCAACGAGGGAGTCCGCGCCCGCGCGTTGCGCGAGAACAGGGAATCGCCAGGTCACGCGACTCTTTTCTTCCTCCCCCCACATCTTATAGTGGAGTGGCTAAGGTTGCCCTCAACTGCGCTCATCGGACGATATAGATGTTTCCTCCAAGCTTGCTTGTCCCTCTTTAGGGATGGGGGCTGATTGATCTTCCACTGCGCGCGTCCAACGATATCGTGCTCCCTCCAAGCTCGCTCGTTTCTCTCTCAAAGGGTGGGCTGGTCGATCCTCGATTGCGCGCGTCGAACGAGCACATTCTGATCGTGCGCGTTCCGCGAGCAGGAGGACGACCAGGCTACCCTTCTCCTCCCACGCGTTGCGCGAGCACAGAAGATCATCAGGCTCCATCCCGTCCTCTGTTCTGCGAGCAAGGAGGGCACCAGGCCGCTCCCCACCATTGTTTGAATTGAGCGGGGAATACCGAAGGAAAGTTGAGGGGGAGTACCTAAGCCAATAGGGTAGGCCCCGGCGTTGCGCCGGGGCCTCATGAGTTTACGAAGCGGTGGAAGTCGCTAACGGCTCGTCCCGTTCTGCTCTCGCCGGTGCATCCTGATTGAATGCCGCCGGGAGCACTTCTTCAATGCGTTCGGCTAGGATGAAGGTCAGCTCATTGCGTACTTCCTGCGGTACCTCTTTCAGGTCCTTCTCGTTCGCTTTTGGCAGGATGATGCGTCTGATGCCGGCGCGATGGGCTGCCAGCACCTTTTCTTTAATCCCGCCGACCGGCAGCACTAATCCGCTCAGACTGATTTCGCCGGTCATGGCTGTGTCGCTCCGCACCGCTTTCCCGCTATAGGACGATGCGAGTGCGGTGGCCATGGTGATACCGGCCGATGGTCCGTCTTTCGGGATGGCACCGGATGGCACATGGATATGCAATCCGTTCCGCTTGAAGCGGGAGATATCGAGTCCCATGCTTTCCGCATGGGACCAGAGGTAGCTTCGCGCTGCGCGGGCAGATTCCTGCATGACGTCTCCCAATTGACCGGTGATCGTCAGTTCATGGCTGCCGGGGAGCAAGGTGGTCTCGATATAGAGGACATCTCCACCACTCGGAGTCCAGGCTAGCCCTGTGGCCACGCCAGGCGGCAAGACCTTGCGCGCTTCTTCCGGCATGAAACGCTCGGAGCCGAGCCAATCGGGAAGGACGGTCGGCTGAATGGACACAGGGACTCGCTCCTGACCCTCTGAAAGCTCCGCGAATGTCAGCGCAACCTTTCTGGTCAGGCGACCGAGCATCTGTTCGAGTTGGCGCACGCCGGCCTCACGCGTGTATCGGCTGATGACGAGATTCAAGACCTCATCCGACAGCAGGGCTTGGGTTGCATCTAAGCCTGCCTCCTTGAGCCGTCGCGGCCAGAGGTAGCGAATGGCGATCTCTGCCTTCTCCCGCTCGCTATATCCCTGAAGCCGGATGATTTCCATCCGGTCGAGTAGCGGCTGGCTGATCGTATCCAGCGTATTGGCGGTCGTAATGAAGAACACCTTGGACAGATCGAACGGGAGATCCAGGTAATGATCGCGGAATGTATGATTCTGCGCCGGATCCAGAACCTCCAGTAAGGCCGCAGCCGGATCGCCGCGGAAGTCGCGGCCCATCTTGTCGACTTCGTCCAACATCAAGACGGGGTTATTGACGCCGGCGCGGCGCATCGCCTGAATGATTCGTCCAGGCAGGGCTCCGACGTAGGTTCGGCGATGACCCCGTAATTCCCCTTCATCATGCACTCCACCCAGGCTGAGACGTTCGAACGTCCGTCCCATGGACCGGGCAATGGACTGGCCCAGGCTGGTTTTGCCCACGCCAGGAGGTCCGACGAGGCAGAGGATGGGGGCTTTGGCTGTGGGATTTAATTTCAGCACGGCCAAATGCTCGACGATTCGTTCCTTCACTTCTTTGATGCCGTAGTGATCCTCTTCCAGGACCTGACGAACCTTGCTCAACTCTAAACGGTCTTCCGAGGATTTCTTCCAGGGAAGCTCCATGACCAGTTCGAGATAGGTCCTGAGGACCTGATGGTCCGGCGAGGAAGGAGACACCTTGGCTAACTTGGCAATCTCCCGCTCCACTTCTTTGCGTATTGGGTCGGGAAGGTCGGCCTCCTGAATTTTCTTCTTCAGTTCAGAGACTTCGTTCTCTTCTCCCTCGCCTTCGCCGAGTTCCTGCTGAATGGCCTTTAATTGTTCGCGGAGGACATACTCTCGTTGGGTCTTCCCAATCTTGGCTGACGCCTCATTGGTGATTTTGTCCCGCAATTGCAGGATCTGGATTTCTTTCGATAGCGCGCCATAGAGCGATCTCAGCAGCTCGATCATGGATGAACTTTCGAGCAGCTTTTGTTCCTCTTGCACCGTGAGATTGATGAGTGAGGCGATGCGATAGGCCAGGGCCACGGGATTATCCTCGTTGCTGAACGCCGCCGCGGCTTCCTGAATACCGGGGGCCTGAATCAAGCGAGGCAGGTCCGTGACCAGTTCCTGGATAGCCCGATGCAGGGCCTGGACTTCGGTGCCCTCATCGGTTGGGCGATCGATCTGCCGGGCCTGGACGAGCAGAAAGGGTGTCGTCTGCTCGACCTTGATCAATGCGACACGCTCAAGACCCTGCACGAGCGCATGGATGGTGCCGTTTTCAGACCGGCCAATTTGTTTCACGATGGCTTTGGTGCCGATCGTGTAGAGGTCTTCGCGCCCCGGCTCTTCTGTCAGGGGATCGCGCTGTGCGACCACGAGAATCGTCTTCTCCTCTGTCTTCATCGCTGCCTCGACGGCAGCCATGGACCGTTCGCGCCCGACGGTCAAGGGCATCATGATCCCGGGAAACAGCACGGTGCGTTTAATGGGAAGGACAGGTAGTTGTACGGTCAATGTTTCATGATTCATATGGCATGATCCCTTCGCTCGGCCGGTGAAAGGAAATGAGATGTATAAGCGGTAGATAGCGTCCGTCGAGATGAAGTCAAGAGGAGGGATGAGGAAGTCTTGGCAACTCGTCGAAATCGTGGAGGGAGATTAGGATTCGTTCATCTTCAGCGATCGACGAAGACTCCACCTTGGGGATAGAAAAACAGTTTTCCATCGCCGGGACGAGTCTCGGCCGATATTGAAGGATCGGATAACGTATAGCTGTCGTTGCCCTCAAGGTCAAAGAAGCCTGCCGCACTTTTCTCCGAGGAGTCTCCCACCCCGGATTTGGCCTGGTATTGGTCGGCGCCTCCCTCGTCGATGAAGAGCCCCCAACTTGTATAGTCGGCTCGCCCAAGACCGGTCGAGCGGTCGAAGGCATAGGTGTCGTGGCCCGTGCCGGCATCGATCATCAGGCTCACGCTGCTATCCCACGCGACTCCGCCGTTATAGAAGGGGCCGGAGGAGCCATAGCGATCGTCTCCATGATGGTCGATGAAGAGGCCGACTCCGAAGTGCGCCGACGCGCCATGCCCATACCGAGCGGCCTGATGTTCGTCGTGACCCGCTAAGTCCAATTTCATGCCGGTGCCGAAAAAGTAGCCATGCCCTTGCGAAAAGTTGGCGCTCTCGTAATGATCCTGGCCTTGGATATCCAGCAGGAGTCCCCATCCACCGGCGAGGTTGTACGGTTGCCACTCCACTTTCTTTGTCAGAATCCGTTGTCCCGCTCCAGCGCCTAGTCCGAAGCAGTCGTACTGATAGAGGGGATCGCCGGGCTTTCCCGTGGGTGCGTCTTGGGCATTGTAGGCGCTGGGATAGGTGCCGCCGCACTGATAATGGTCGTCGCCGGTGACGTCGATGACGGCGCCGACACCCAAGGGACCGCCGAACCCGATGGCGAAGCCATGGCTGGTATACCGGTCGTTCCCTGCGGCATCGAGCAAGAGACCGAGTCCCCCAATGGCTGCGCCCTGGGTCAGGCGATTGCCCATATAGACATCGTTGCCCTTCGCGTCGAACAAGATCCCGAGACCTCCGAATCCCGCGCCTCCCGATCCCATGTCGAGCTGGTAGACATCGTCTCCGGCATGATCGATCAACAGGCCTACCCCCAGCCTGCCGGTAGCCAGTCCGAGCGGCGCTCCGTCATAGGTGTCGTCTCCGTTGAGGTCGATGACGACGGCATTTCCCTGATCTTCGTCTGTCGATGAGGCAATCATGCCTCGATAGAGATCGTTGCCGCCCACATCGATAATCAGGCCGATGCCCTTTCCCAACTCATAGGAATTGGGTCCCGGGCCACCAATGACGATCAGTCCGTAGGATGTTTCTTGAACGAACAGCACGTCGCCGGTCACGCCGTGCGGAGCGGAGGACGCGGGGAGGGGCGTTGTCCAGGCTGCGGCGACCTGGTGCAGCCAGCGCTCATTGGCCAGGCGAGCGAGTACCTGGGCTGCCGCAATGAGGCTGGCATAATCCACCTGTTCCTCAAGCAGTTGGGTAAACCGGAGATCGGCTTTGATCCGAGCGCCCGTCTGCTCCGATAGACTTGAAATCTGCGGGATGTAGTGTTTCGCCATCGACGCGGCATGCAGAAACAGGAAGTGCCGCTCTGCCTCGGTGAGATTCGTCAGCGCTTTGTCTCGATGGAGTGAGGCCTGTTCCAAACTTTCGGCCATGAAGGCCAGGAGGTCTCGGCGCGCGGAGGTGGTCGGCAGAGGGACAGGCTTGTAGAATGTAGAGGTGCGATCCATGCCGGCTTCTAACAGGTCGAGGAGGGCTGGAAGATTGACGGACCCGCCTTCAGCCATTTCCGCTAATAAGAGCCCTTGATGTTCCAAATCGGTGAGACCGTCCCAGGGCTGTTGCAACGCCTTGAGCGCCAGACGGCGTTTGAATTGGGCCGGAATTTTTTCGACTGTTTCATGTGCGGCGATCAGGTCTCGATGATGGGATCCCGTCAGTTGCTCGAAGTCCTTGCGCACGGTAGGAGCCAGTCGATCGAGTGCCGAGTCCCGCATGTGGCTGGTGGGCGTGGCTGCGGAAGGTCCTGGCAGCCCGAAGAATCCTTGCACTGCGCTGCAACCGGGCAGCCAGAGGAGGAAGGGCAGGCTTATGAGCAGCCGCAGGCATCGTGTCATCGTTTCTGTCTCCAGCAGGGGAGAGGGATCATGCCTGATGATCAGGTAATGGGCTCGTTTTGCGCATCGATCCCGACACTATCTGAAACTCATAAAGACGGCATTCCAGCGGACCATTGAAGAGCGGAATGCGTTTCGATGGTGCGAGGCCGATTAACTTCGGGACTCGTAAATCGCCGGTAAAGATATAGGCGCGCCATCCATTGAAGCGCTGTTTCAGCCAGTCGCCCAGCTTGGGATAGAACGCATCAAGTTCTTCGGGTCGGCTGAGTCGGACTCCATAGGGGGGATTGATCAGGATCACGCCCTGTTCAGCTGGTGCCTCAAGGGCGAGGACGTCGCTTTGTCGCAGGCGGATATCGAACGCGACTCCTGCCCCCTGAAAGGTCCGCTGGGCGATCTTCACCGCAGCGGGGTCCTGGTCGGACGCATAGATGGCCGCCGGTACCTCTGCCAGTTGTTTCACCCGTGAGGCTTCGCGCAGATGGCCCCATCGTTTGGGGTCGTGGACGATCAAGCGCTCGAACGCAAATGTCCGCGACTGCCCCGGTGCGATCCGGCGTGCCATCATCGCCGCTTCGAGTGGGATCGTGCCGCCGCCGCACATGGGGTCGAGCAACACCTCCTTGGGCGTCCACCCGGCGAGTCGCAGCAAGCCTGCCGCCAGGTTTTCTCGCAACGGGGCCTCGACGGACACCACTCGATGGCCTCGCTTAAAGAGCGGGTCACCAGAGGTGTCCAGATAGAAGGTCACCGTGGACTCATCGAGAAACGCGTCAATCCGGAGGTTCGGGTTATGGGTGTCGACATTCGGTCTCTTGTGCCGCACTGCCATGAACTTATCGCAGACGGCGTCTTTGATACGTAGTGTGATGAAGTCCAGGCTGGTGAGTGGACAACGGCGCGCACTCACTTTTACCTTGATGGTTTGTGACGAGGTGAACCAGTCTGGCCAGGCAAGACTATAGGCGGCGCGGTAGACATCGTCTTCCGAGAGATAGGGGGCCTGTCCGACTTCCCAGAGCACGCGGCTGGCAATGTGACTTTTGAGATTGACCCAGTACATCGTGGCCCAGGGAGCCAGGAATGCGATGCCTCCGTCCGTCTTTGTGGTCATCGGCACGCCAAGGTCGTGGAGTTCCTGTTCGAGGACGCCCTCCAGCCCACTCGGGCAGGGTGCAAAGAACCGTAGTTTTGTGCTATCCATTTGCGATCACCATCCCACTGAGCTTCGCGATGAACTATTGCAGCGCCTGCGGCACGTCTGTGACGAAGAAAATTCCAGCCGGAGACAATCGTCTGCGGTTTGTGTGCGATTCATGCCAGACTATTCATTACCATAATCCGAAAATCGTCGCAGGCTGTATTCCGGAGTGGGAAGACCAAATCCTTCTCTGCCGGCGCGGGATCGAACCCAAATCAGGCCTCTGGACCTTTCCTGCTGGCTTTATGGAAATCGGCGAAAGCACCGAACAGGCAGCCGCTCGGGAGACCTTCGAAGAAGCACAGGCTCGGGTGGAGCGGATTGCTCTCTTTGCGGTCCTGAGTCTCCCGCACATCGGCCAGGCATATCTGGTCTTTCGAGGGCCGATGGTTTCACCTGAATTCGGGGTTGGTGAAGAAAGTCTTGAAGTCCAATTGTTCACGCTCTCCGCCATTCCCTGGGATGAGATCGCCTTTCCTGTGGTGAAGGAAATTCTCCGCCGTTACGTCGATGACGTCACGCGGGGCACGTTCCAGGTCCATGTGGCGAGTCTTGCGGATCGACTCACCTAGCCGCTCTTAGGATGCTGAAACAGGCCTCCAGCTTCGTTCTCGCATCGTTCAGACCCTCAACGTACCACAAGGGTACGCCTCGGTCCTTCACTCGCTGCGGCCTTGCTGGAAGGCCTGTTTGAGCATCCTGCAGGCTTGTGCCATGTGGCCGTTGATATGCTTCAATAGCCATTCCGCAACCGACTAGAATTTTTCATCAGTTCAGTGTGGGAATCGTGAGAAGTGGCCGGCTGCGGCCTTCGCCGTCATGGAGAAATCGAAATCCGCCGGCTTCGGTGTAGTCGACTGTCACCCCCTCCATCCGTGGCGCACTGCGCCGATCCACTGCTATCGTGAGACCGTCGACTTCCTGAACGTCATCATCTGGCTTGGCCGCTGCTTCCAACGTAATATTGAAGCTTAAGCGTGACTCGTCCAGGTCTCGTACGGACACGCGGACGATTGGATCTTCAGGATGGTTGACTTGGATCGATTTCAGCTTTGCGATGGCGGCAACCGTGATGGCAATCATGCACGAAGCTCCCTCTGGCGAACGATGCGGTGAATGTCGACCAGGTGATCGTTCCGATCGATGGAGTAATAAATTCGCCATTCCTCGACCGCATATTTGGAAAGGCCTGGCAGATCCGGTGTGATCGGTTCGTGCCTCAAGTTATCGATGTTGGAGGCAATCCATTTGGTTTTGTCCAGGAGCCGTTGTGCCATGGCCGGATCAAGGTTCGTCAGATCGTGGAGCACCGCTGGTCGATAGGCGAGTCGGTACCAGGCCATGATGTGCTTACCAGCGGAGCCCGAGCTGATCCGCGAGGTCTTCGCCGGAGAGTCTTTCCGTGCTGGAGAGGGATTCTTTCAAGCGGGCACGCAGCTCCTCGCTCAGCTGGAGTCCGAGGTCGGGATCGCCCAGCAATTCACGCAGGCGATCGTCGACAATCCCGCGTACGAGTTCTTTGAGTTGTGTCGGGGAAAGTTGGGCAAGGTCCATAGAGACGGAGGATACGGAGGCTGATGCCTAAAATGCAACTAGCTGGCTGTTGATAAAGGCCGCCAGCGGCGTGCTCGCGGTGCGCAGAGGCTCAACGTACTGCCGAGAGTACGTTGAGCCTCTGCGCTTGCTGCGGCCTTTCTGAACAGCCTGCGACTCTTCTGGTATGCGCATTCCCGCAGTGGCCTGGTCGTTTATCGACAATCTTGCTAGGGAGAGGGTGATCTACTGAAGGCCGGCTTTGGGTTGGAGCTGCTTGATCATGAGGCTCAAGCGGTCTTGTTGTGGGGCGGCTATGGTCAGAAACTCTACCCCGATGCCGGCGGATCCTGACCAGCGCACGGTGGCATTGTCGATCAGGATCGGTTGAGGTTCGCCTGGAATATGTAATTGGATGGCGATCTGCATGCCGGTAAAGGGGCTGATCAGACTCTCCACGCGGCATCCCTTGGCCGAAAGGTCTCGGACTGACCCTGTATGGCGGAAGTGATTCTGGTGCACTAAGGTGCTGGAGAGCGACACGGGAAACCTGGGATGTTTTCTTGTGACCATAACGGTGCTCTGCGTTGGCTTCTCTAAGCGTTGATCGCTTGGAAATGTAGCAGGGAATCCCTCCAGATAGCGAGGGGCGCCGTTGTGTCATTCAAACAGTTGTTGTCAGGCACCCAGGCATTCCTGCAAATACTAGGGAGAAGGGGTGGTTGTCAAATATATGTAGCGTTCTGATGGTTAAGGCTTGGCGCTGAGTGGAAAGCGAGAGTGGGCTATGATAAAAATCCTGGTCGCGAATCATTGATGAAGCCGGACGGCATGCAGGACCGTTCTATCTGTGGCAGTTTCTGGCTCTTCCTATTCTCAACCGAACCGCATGGAGGATTCGAGTGATGGCACGATTGGCATTCCTACGAGGCGTCTGTTCTGTGTGTGTGTTCTCTTTGGGCATCATGGGTTCTCAGGCCTGGGCCGAGGCTTCCAAGCCTGATGCCGGGACGACTGTTGCTGCCGGGACCGTCGTTTCGTTGGAATACACGTTGACGCTCGACGATCAATCCGTGCTTGAATCCAACATCGGCAAGGAGCCGATGACCTATACGCAGGGTGCGCATGAGATTGTTCCCGGATTAGAAACTGCCATGGAAGGTATGAAAAAAGGGGAACACAAACATGTCATCGTAGCTCCCGCTGATGGCTACGGACCGATTGACCCACAAGCCCTTCGAGAGGTGAAGAAGGACCTCATCCCGGTTGCAGCACAGAAAGTGGGAACCCAGCTTCAAGGGCAGTCTGGTGACGGGGCGACGGCATTCCCTATTGTGAAGGAAGTGAAAGACGATACGGTCGTGCTCGATTTCAACCATCCGCTGGCAGGGAAGACGTTGCACTTTGACGTGACTGTTCTGGCCATTACTGGGGGGCCGGTCCCAGCGCAGCCTGAGAAGTAATCGCCGGAATGAGGGTGCCTTGTGCATGGATCGATCCCACTGTGCGATCCAACGGCATTTGATTTTCGGTAGGGGCGCTTCTAAAATGCCGCCTTTGGATTGACGTTGTAATGCCCACCAGCTCTCGCTCTCGGACAACCGCTCCGCCTAAAAAGAAGGCTCGCAAGAAGTCTCTCGGCCTCGACGCGTCGCACAAGCGCCGGTTCCAGGCCAGGCTGCTGAAGTGGTACGCGAAATATGGCCGCGATCTGCCTTGGCGAAAGACCTCTGATCCCTATCACATTCTGGTCTCTGAAGTGATGTTGCAACAGACCCAGGTCGATCGGGTGATTCCGAAATACCACGAGTTTCTGGATCGTTACCCAAGCTTTGAAGAGTTGGCTGACGCACCGGTCTCGGATGTGAAGAAGACGTGGTATCCGCTGGGGTATAATATTCGGCCTGAACGGCTGCATAGTATCGCTTGCGAGACGGTTGAGCGCTATGGGGGGCAACTTCCGAGCGATGCGGAGGAGTTGCTGTCGTTCAAAGGCATTGGACGGTACACGGCAGGCGCCATTCGGTCCTTCGCGTTCAACGAAGATGCGCCGATCCTGGATACGAATGTCATTCGGGTGCTGCATCGGGTATTTATTGCGAAGGGCGACCCCAAAACGCAGAAGCCGAAGCTCTGGGAATTATCTGAAGCGCTGATTCCGAAAGGGAAAGGGTACGACTTTAACCAGGCGATCATGGATTTCGGGGCGACCTGTTGTACGGCGAGGAATCCCTTCTGTGAGAAATGCCCGATGAAACCGTTCTGTAAGACGTATCCGTTCGATCGGACGTAACCGGGGATGTCGGCTGGCTATGATGGTGATTGAGGTCGCCGCAGGTCTGATCTGTCGAGACGGCCGCTATTTGATTGCCCGGCGGAAACCGGGTGTGCATTTGGCAGGGTTCTGGGAGTTCCCAGGCGGGAAGCGCGAGGCCGGTGAAACGTTGGAAGAATGTCTGCAGCGAGAGTTGTTCGAAGAACTGAATATTCGTATCGATGTGCCGCTGCCCTTCCAGGTCATTCGGCACCAGTACCCTGAGAAAACCGTGGAGCTGCATTTTTTTCGCTGTCGAATTGAGAGCGGGGATGCCATAGCGATAGACTGCGCGGAAATTCGATGGGTCTGGCCGCACGAATTGGATGCCTTCGAGTTTCCTCCGGCAGACCGTCCGGTTGTTGAGGCGTTACAGCGTTAGATTATGGGGCAGGAATTATGAAAGTCGTTCTGGACATTGAGACGATTCAAGCGCCTCGGGAAGAATGGGCCAGGCTGGCCGGAAAAATTCCGGAGGACAATGCATTCGAACCGGCAGAGGGGAGCTACGATTTATTTACAGCCGGAGCTGCCGATGAACGACGTCGCATCGACGATGAGCAATATGCGAAGTCCGCCTTCGATGGTACGTTCAGCCAGATTGTCTGTATCGGGCTATTGGAGTTTTCAGACCAGCTCGAACCTCGCGGGGCGGTGGCCTGGTTTGGAGGGGATGAGCGGGAATTGCTGCGGCAGTTCTGGAGCCGATTGGCGCAGAGCCGCCCGTCGCTCTTCATCACCCATAACGGCCTGGGGTTCGACCTGCCGTTTATTCGAAAGCGATCGATGATCCATCAAGTCAAGCCGAGCGTCGAGGTGAATCTCGCCAAGTTCAGGACGGAGCCCGTCTATGACACGATGGCAGTCTGGAGCAACTGGGATACGCGCGGGTGGGTGAAACTCGATGTGCTGGCGAGAGCGCTGAACGTCGAAACGAAGTCTGGGAGCGGGTCGCAGGTAGCCGAGATGTGGGAGAAGGGACAGGGGCTCGAGCTGGCTCGGTACTGTCTTCAAGATACGTATGTGACGTATGCCTGTTATTGCCGGATGAATTTCCGGCAGCCCCTGTCCAGCGAAGTGGTCTTACTCCAACCGGAATTGCTGAACGTCGGTTGAGGAAGGTTAGCGCGTCTGGGTCGCCTCAGCTGTTTTCTTTTTCGGCGCCGGTTTTGCCGATACTTTGGTCGACGTCATCGCTTTCATTTCCTCAGCTCGTTCCCGTAGTTCACGCTTCATCCATTCTGATTCCTTGCGCAGCATATTGATCTCGGTATCCTTCTTGGCAAGCGCTTCTTTCACTTTCCCCAATTCACCGAGCTGCTGAGCGGTCAGCTCGCTCTCGCTCATATTGGCCGACACTGTCTGAGCTTTCGCCGGAGCGGCTGCCGTCATGGGCGCCAGGGGAGCGCTCGGCGTAGCTTTCGCGATTGGCATGGCGGCAGGCATCGGCGTCTTGGCCAATGCATGATAGTCGATGACCATTGAGAGGGCCCCGGCGGCGCCACCAGCGGCATAGGCCGGAGCTGGTTCGATGCGAGCCATGGACTCAGGAAGGAACGCTGTCAACTTGGCGCCCGTTCCTATGGTGAGGTAGATTGATCCTTTCGAGACATACAGACTGCCCGTGGTGGGTTCAGAGCCTGACCCTGCCGATGAGGATACGCGGAACCTGACAAGTTGTTCAGGTTTCGCTTTTGATAAGCCTTGTGCGAGCAGGGGAGAAAGAAACTCTGTATCCTCATCGCTGAACACTCTCATCGGCTTGCTGCCACCAGCGGACATTTTCGAAGTTCCGCTCATGCCGTCATTGCCGTAGATCCCTTTCACGATTTTTGTAATGGTCTGTTGATCGATCACTGCCGGATGGCTGGCTTCAAACGACCAATCGGTCACTTCCTCCAGGGTCACGCTGCCCTTTGTATTGTGCGCCAGTTTTGTCCCGCCGGCACAGCCGCTGATGGCTAGGGTAAGAGCGGCAATTCCGACGAGGCCATTCAGGACAGAGTTCTGCACATTCCTTGGTCTGAGGTCGTTTGTCATCGAGGCGCTCCTTCTTTCAGGACTGGTGTGTGGGTCGATTGCAGCGAACCGCGATGCTTCGACGGCGTCGGAACTACCAGATTCCCAGGCCCATTAATGTCACGCTCAGCGCAATCCATCCGAAGAGTCCCATCGCAATGATGGTCTCAAGGCTCGTGGAGGCATCTGCTTTTTCGTTGGCGCTGTGATGTCGATTCTCGATCATGGCTCTTCTCCAGGGAGTGAGTGTGGAAAATGCGTATACGTGATTATTTGTAAAGCAAAGGCTATGCCTTCATAAGGCAGGGAAGCTGGTGCAAGAGGTGAGTGAGGGTCTTAAAAGAGGAATAGGGCGAGGATGTCCCCTCTACCCATCAAGTAATTAGACAACGTATTAGGCGAGATAATATTCGTAATATATTGATACAGTTAATGTTTATTTGTTCACATGGGATGATGTTTCTTGCAGGATGAGAAGGTGGAATGGTCTGCTTCTTTATGGAAATTTATTGAGAATGGGAAGCGAGTGGGCAAAATATACTTGCTTCGTAGAGGAGTTAGATGGCCTGTGGTGGAGGCAGATCTCGTACAGCGGTGTTCGTTTTTGGAGCCGTACCTTGCCGAATAGTCTTTGGGGAAGGGGACGACCGGAATGATTTAATTCACTGGCGGACGTTCTGCGTACAAGGTTGTGGACGACGCATCGTAAATGGCAAGGGAGAGCATGTCTCCCGGCTTGGAAGGTACTGCGCCCTTATCCCAGATAACTGTGATGTTGCCATCTGATTTGCCCATGCCTTGTGCGGCTGAGCGTTTGGCATCTCCCTCGACCAAGATGGGGAGAGTGCGCTTGAGATATTCCCGGTTCCGTTCGTAGGAAATGTTCCGTTGGAGGTCGAAGAGTCGCGTCACACGTTCAGTCTTGACCGAATCGGGAACATCGTCAGGGAACTTGCGCGCCGCGATGGTGTTCTTTCGTTCGGAATATTTGAAGATGAATGCCGAGTGAAACCGTATGTCTTCAAGAAGCCGGTACGTCTCGGCAAAGTCTTCCTCGCTCTCCCCACAGAAGCCTCCAATGATATCGGTGCTGAGGACGATGTCGGCTTGCAGGGTGCGGATACGGTCGACCAAAGTGCGACACTCGTTATTGGTATAGGTGCGATTCATCAAGCCGAGGATGCGGTCACTGCCGGATTGAAGCGGCAAATGAATTTGCTTGCAGATACGGGGATGCGACACGACGGCCTCTAACAATGATAGCGGAAAATCTTTGGGGTGCGGGGACGTGAATCTCACCCGTTCGATGCCCGGTACATCCGCGACGGCCGTGATCAATCGCGCAAAATCCCAGTTGTCGAATCGATATGAATTGACGTTTTGTCCGAGAAGCGTGATCTGTTTAAACCCTTGCTCGGCGATCCGTCGAGCTTCCTGCACGATGCCCTCCGGGTCACGGGAGCGTTCCCGCCCTCTCGTATAGGGAACCACACAGAAACTGCAGAAGTTGTCGCAGCCTCGCATGACGGCAATCCAGGCATTCACCTTGTCGTTTCGATCGGGTATGACATCGTGGTAGGTCTCATATTCTGAAAGGTCGACCGCGATTCCCTTTTGATCCTCTCCTTCTGCTTGGGAGAGCATGGCGTTTCGGATCAGCATGGGCAGCTGGCGATAGGCATCAGGGCCGGCGAGCACATCCACGAGTGGCTGGATGTCCGTCAGCTCCTCTTTGAGGTTTTGAGCCATACAACCCAACACCCCTATGACCAATGGGCGTTGTCGCTTGAGTTTTTTGAGCTCAGATAAGTGTTTGTAGACTTTGTTGTGGGCATTCTCGCGAATGGCGCAGGTATTCATGAGAATGACGTCCGCGCGTTCCCGCTCGTCGGTAAACACAAATCCATCCTGTTTCATCAGCGAGCGAACGAGTTCCGAGTCGTACTCGTTCATCTGACAACCGAAGGTTTCAAGGTGAACCTGGGTTGGTGCGATCGTGGGCTTCATCATTTCGAGAGGTTTGATCATAGATGCGCCATTATAGGAAGATCTTCGTGATAGGAGCAAGGCGCGTTAGCGAATAGGCGGCATTGTGACTTGGCTTCGGTTGAAGGGCTTCGTATCCCATGGTAGGATCTTGTCCCTCGTTGCCAGCTCACTATACCGTGAGTCTTTTGTGACACCTTCACCGTTGGTCGCTTCCATTCTTACCTTCTTTCTATTCCTCCTCCCTGGGGCTGGAGGGTGGACGAAGGAAACCCTGCCCATCGAGCCGGATCTCAGTACCAGAATCGAAGAACATTACGATCACGAAGCCCGGCTCTTTCTGATGCTTTATTCTCTGCATGGGAACGGCACAGTCGATTATGTCACCGGGCGTCTCGTGCAGGAATATTCCAGGAGTAGTTACGGCAATCCTGTCTATCAGACTGAGGCCTATCCCTTGTTCTATTGGTGGAACCACACCATGTATAACGATCCGGAGCAGGATGGGGTGAATGGCAATGAACGGGTCTATCAGGAAAATATGGAATTCGATATCTCCCGCTATAAGCCCTGCAGCTTCAACGGGCAACCCTGCTGAGTTTCGATGTGCGACTGCGTGACAATTGCGCCTCGGCCCATGGCTAACGTTTTCCCGCCAGACATTTTTTGAGAATCTCCGAGTCTCTCTTCTCTTCCGATGATATGCTACGCCCCCATGCCTATTGAAACGACTCGATGAAAACCGCATCAATCATACAGACGCTTGCGAACCGGCGCATCGGCATCATGTTGCCTTTGGGGTTCGCCTCGGGGTTGCCATTGGTGCTCACATCCGGGACTCTGCAGGCCTGGCTGACCGTTGTCGGCTTCGACTTGAAGACCATCGGCATCTTTACGCTCGTCGGGCTCCCATACGCACTGAAATTCTTGTGGGCTCCGCTGATGGATCGTGTGGTTCCTCCCTGGCTGGGACGCCGCCGTGGATGGATGCTCATGATGCAGCTTGGTGTCGCGCTCGGCTTGGCGGCTATGGCGGTGACGGGTCCCGGTGACCGTCCTGAGATACTGGGAATGCTGGCTCTCGTGGTGGCGTTCTTCTCCGCCTCACTCGATATCGTGTTCGACGCCTATCGGACCGATCTGCTCTTACGGCCTGAGCGGGGATTCGGTGCAGCCGTGTGGGTGAATGGTTATCGATGTGCGTTGTTGCTGGCGAGTGCGGGCGCCCTCCTATTGGCCGATCATATTGGATGGCAAAATACCTATTTGTTGCTGGCTGTACTCATGGCAACCGGAGTGGTCACGATCCTCGTGAGTCCTGAACCGCATGAACCAGCTGCTGCACCGGCAAGCCTGGCTGAAGCAGTCGGTGGACCACTGAAAGAACTTTTTGACCGCCCGGGGGTGCTCGGGCTGCTGGCCATCATCGTCCTCTACAAGGTTGGAGACGCCGTTGCGGCCTCACTTCAAACGGCATTTCTGATAGGAGGGATGGGTTTTTCTGTCAGCGAGGTCGGGTATGTGAAGGGTCTTGGCCTCGTGGCCACACTTATCGGCGCATTGGCTGGGGGCGTCGCCATGGCCAAGCTCGGGATGGTCCGGTCGTTGCTCCTCTTCGGTGTCTTGCAAGCGGTCTCAAATCTTGGATTTATGTGGCTTGCCTGGATGGGGAAGAGTTACGCGGCACTCACGACATCCATTCTCGTCGAGAATGTCACCGGAGGCATGGGCACCGCTGCGTTTGTCGCACTGATCATGTCGCTCTGCGACCATCGGTATACGGCAACTCAGTTCGCGTTGCTCTCTTCCCTCGAAGCGCTCGGACGGGTGTTTTCCGGTCGCCCGTCGGCCGCCTTGGTCGAACTGGTCGGCTGGACACAGTTTTTTTTCTGGTCGTTTCTCATCGCCCTGCCCGGTATCTGGCTGGTGTGGGCGCTCCGTGTGCAGTTACATCAAGAAGCCGGTCGCGATGCGCGAGCCAGAGCCGGCTCAGCCGATCTATGACGATTGGATGCGGCGCTGGAGGAACAAGACGAACAGCATGAGTGTCGGAAGGGGCGCCAGGACGAAGGGCACGAGCCAGACCCAGACATTCTTCCCGCGCATGCGGGCTTGGTCGATCATCCAGACAAACACCCATGCAATCAAGCCGACATAGTTAAGGGCCATCCAGCGCGTCGTATGAATCTTGAGGCCGCTCGTGCTGTCCGGAGCTGCATTGAAGAGAAAGACTCCCAGCATCAGCACAAACAGCCCCAATAACGTTGCGACAAGTTGCTTGCTCCAAACAAACATGATGATCCTCCTGATACAGGCCATGTGCGCAGCGTTATTGCCGCAGCAGATATGCGGAGCGTAGGCTAATCATGCGACTATCGTTTGTCAAAGGGGAATAGCGCACTGCCGCTTCAATTGAGCCCGTCACGAACAGGGCTTGGTCGTCATCAATCTGAGGATTTCAATGAGTCTCCTGCGTTTAATCCTGCTGGTTGTGGTGCTGGCTGCCAGTGTCGTGCTGGCACAGACGAACCCCACCACGGATCACTATCTGATCTTTGTCCAAGCCGAACTTGCGAAGGCCATGGATCGCATGGATCAATCCACTCCCGAACGGGAAGGGGCGGTGGTCAGAAATATCTTTCGTCGGCATAGCCAGGAGTTGCTCAATAGCATGGTGCGACCTCATACGATCCGTCACAATTGGGGGCTCTTCAGCCGGTTTGAAACCACGGTGTTGGGTACTCGGGTTGTGGTCATCGGCATCGGTAATCACTTCATCCCAGTTGAAGGGGTCGATGAAGCTATTTTGGCCCTCGGACGCCGCGTATTTTAATTTTTCCTCCATAGGAATTCCTCAGCCCTTAAAATGACCGGTATTTTGGGTCAAAATACTGTGGATAAGTCGGCCTAAATCCCCGATAGATGGCGATTCTCAATCGTTTGCAGTTATCCACAGGCTTTCCTCTGTTTCCCCAGCCACCCACTACACTTGGTGTTGACAATTCATCCTGATCGCTATATGTAGATGCTCCTTAGATAGATCAAGCATCAAGACACCAAAATTTAGGCGTTCACCGCATATCAGCCTGATCAAGATTGAAGCTTAATTGTTCCTGTTGGGGATCGAGAGCAGTCCCACACCAACTACGCAGACTGGGGGAGGGAAAATCGTGAGAATAGAACGCCGATTTACACATCGCGGACAAAGTCCCTATGAAGGCCTGCCGTTTTCGAAACGTTCGTCGGAAATTCGCAACCCCGACGGATCGACCGTGTTCAAGTTGGAGAACATCGACATTCCGGAGCCCTGGTCCCAGCTCGCGATCGACATTCTCGCGCAAAAATATTTCCGGAAAGCCGGAGTACCCCAGCATGATGAGCAGGGCAATCCGATCGTCGGTCCGGACGGCAATCCGAAATTGGGAGGGGAAAGCGACTCCCGGCAGGTTTTTGAACGGCTTGCCGGTTGTTGGACTTCCTGGGGCAAAAATTTCGGTTATTTCAAGACGCCGGAAGATACAGAAGCTTTTCATGATGAGCTCTGTTACATGCTCGCGCATCAGATGGTTGCGCCGAACTCTCCCCAGTGGTTTAACACGGGGCTGCATTATGCCTATGGGCTTTCAGGGCCTGCACAAGGGCATTACTACGTCGATCCCAAGACCCGTGAAGTCGTCAAAGCCACCAATGCATTCGAGCATCCGCAACCGCATGCCTGCTTCATTCAGTCCGTTGACGACGACCTGGTCAGCGAGGGCGGCATCATGGACCTCTGGGTGCGAGAAGCGCGCCTGTTCAAGTACGGATCAGGGACCGGCACCAACTTCTCCAAGCTTCGTGGCGATGCCGAACCATTGTCCGGCGGCGGCCGTTCGTCCGGATTGATGTCCTTTCTGCGCATCGGCGATCGTGCCGCCGGCGCGATCAAGTCAGGCGGAACGACCAGGCGGGCTGCCAAAATGGTCTGCCTCGATTTAGATCACCCCGACATCGAAGAGTTTATCAATTGGAAGGTCGTGGAAGAGCAAAAAGTTGCCGCAATGGTAACCGGCTCTAAAATCTGCGCCCAACGTCTCAATGCCGTCCTCAAGGCCTGCCATGTCGTCGATAGCGCCGGTCAGATGAAAATCGAGATCGATGCCAAGCAGAATCCTATCCTCAAGGAGGCATTGGCCGCTGCTCGGCGCGATGCCGTTCCGGAAGCCTATGTCCAGCGGATGTTTTCCTATGCGCAGCAGGGATTTACGCATTTTTCGTTTCATGAGTACGACACGAATTGGGACGGCAAGGCCTACCAGACGGTCTCCGGCCAGAACTCCAACAACAGTGTGCGCATTCCCAACGAATTTTTTGCGGCGTTAGAGGCGGATAGCGATTGGCAGCTGAAGCGCCGGATCGATGGCAAGGTCTCCAAGACCCTCAAGGCACGGGACCTCTGGGACCAGATCGCTTGGGCCGCCTGGATTTGCGCAGATCCCGGTACGCAATACGACACCACCATCAACGAATGGCATACCTGTCCCGAGGATGGCCGTATCAATGCCTCCAATCCTTGCTCGGAATACATGTTCCTCGACGATACGGCATGCAATCTGGCCTCGCTCAATCTCGGTCAATTCTTTTCAACCGACGCCCAATTCGAGCTGGAGAATTTCCGCCATGCCGTCCGCCTCTGGACGGTCGTGCTGGAGATCAGCGTACTCATGGCATCGTTTCCCAGCCGTGCTATCGCCGAGAAGAGTTTTGAGTTCCGGACGTTGGGGCTTGGTTATGCCAATTTGGGCACGGTGCTGATGCGGCAAGGCATTCCCTACGACTCACCAAAAGCCTTGGCGATCTGCGGCGCCTTGACCGCCATCATGACCGGCGAGGCGTACAGCACGTCCGCTGAAATGGCTGCAGAGCTGTGGCCGTTCCCTGGTTATGCCAAAAACCGCGACGCGATGTTGCGTGTGATCCGCAATCATCGGCGCGCCTCGTACAATGCCGCTCCGGAAGAATATGAGGATTTGACGATTACCCCGATTGGGATCCAGCCGGAGCATTGTCCTCCCGAGCTGCTCGTCGCGGCCCGCCGCGCATGGGACCGTGCCCTTGAATTGGGGACGGCCTATGGATATCGCAATGCGCAGGTGACGGTCATTGCCCCCACAGGCACGATCGGACTCGTGATGGATTGCGACACGACCGGCATCGAGCCGGATTTTGCGCTGGTGAAATTTAAGAAATTAGCCGGCGGAGGCTACTTCAAGATCATCAATCAAAGCATACCCGAAGCCCTCAGAACATTGGGGTATACCGAGTCTCAGATTTTGGATATCGTGAATTATTGCGTCGGACGGCAAACCTTGCAGACTGCACCATTTATTAACCATGAGGCTTTGAGGCAGAAGGGGTTCGACGACGCCGCACTCGCACGAATGGAAGGCGGATTGGCGCAGGCCTTTGAGATCCAATTTACCTTTAATAAGTATGCGTTGGGTGAGGATTTCTGCCGGGAGAAGTTGGGATTCACCGATGCACAATTGGCGGAATCCAACTTCAATATGCTGCGGGCGCTGGGATTCACACAAGAGGAAATCGCTGCGGCCAATGACTATTGCTGCGGCACCATGACGGTGGAAGGGGCACCACATCTCAAAGCCGAGCACCTTCCGATCTTTGATTGTGCCAACCGTTGCGGCCGGATCGGTCAGCGGTATATCGCTGTCGATGCGCATATCCGCATGATGTCGGCGGCACAACCCTTCATCAGCGGCGCCATCAGCAAAACGATCAACATGCCGGCCGATGCGACATTGGAAGAAGTGAAGTCCTCCTATTTGTTTGCCTGGAAGAGCATGGTCAAGGCGGTGGCGCTGTATCGCGACGGCTCAAAGTTGAGCCAGCCGTTGTCGGCCTCAACCGACAGTGGCAAGACGATTGAAACCTCGTCAGAAGTGCTATCGATTGCGGAAAAAATTACCGAACGCGTGATGGTCCGGTATCTCGCAAAACGGCGACCGCTTCCGACCAGGCGGAATGGGTACACGCAGAAAGCCGTGGTGGGAGGGCATAAGCTCTATCTGCGTACGGGTGAGTATGAGGACGGGACGTGCGGCGAGATCTTTCTGGATATGCACAAGGAAGGGGCCGCCTTCCGCAGCCTCATGAACTGTTTTGCGATTGCCATTTCACTCGGTCTCCAGCATGGCGTGCCGCTGGAGGAATTCGTCGAAGCCTTCGTGTTTACCCGCTTCGAGCCGAATGGGCCGGTTAAGTTGAACGACCGTATCAAGATGTCCACGTCGATCATCGATTATATCTTCCGGGAGCTGGCGGTGACCTATCTTGACCGCTATGACTTGGCACAGGTCAAGGAAGAGGATCTTCGAATGGATTCGGTCAAGAAAGACGAGCAGGATCCTGAATGCGTCGAGGAGGAAGCCACTCCTGAAACGCTGGCATCGACCTCAATCAGTACGGAAATATTTCCCGCACGAAGAGGCGCCGCGCCTCGCCATAAGAGCAACGGCCATGGAAATGGCCATGCGAGCGTCTCCCACACCGTCGAACTGAAGCGGGAAACCTTGACCTTGACCGCCATCCAAATGGCCCGTCAAAAAGGTTATGAAGGCGATCCCTGTTCCGAATGTAAGCAGTTCACCATGGTACGGAACGGAACCTGTCTGAAGTGTGAAACCTGCGGGACCACGAGCGGCTGTTCATAATTTTGCTATCCAAATAAAGGAGCCTTTAAATGGGAACCCGCGAAAGTAATTGGACTTGTTGCAATCGTGTAATCCTTAAGTGGGATAATCAGCGACAACAACCTGTGAATCCTGGTCCTAGTGTAAGGCATGAGGGTGGGCACTGGTTAGTTCAATGTCCAGTGTGTGGAAAGACTAAAGTCCTCGGCGTGCTTAATCCCTTGAGTTTGACGTAAACGAGAGATGAGCCTATGAGCACGACACTACGTGAACAAGGCATCGAAACCATTCATGACCAGGTGGTCAGTCTGGTTGCCCAGCGATGGGCCAAGGCCTTTCATTGTAAGGTCACCATTCACACCAGTCTTGAGCAGGATCCCTGGGCGGATCCTCAGCAGCAGTGCGATATCGTCGGCTGGCAGGTGAGTTCTACCGGGAATACGATGGAATGGATGGCTGAGGTGGAAACCGCCGACTCAGTTGGGGATCCTGAGACTCTGTTGAAGTGGAAGCAGGCGATGGGTCACGGTATTCCATTTTATCTGTTGGTGCCACGCGGCTTCAAAGATTCGGCACAGAAGCTGGCTGAAGGGGTTTCTGTCCATTGCAGTGGTATCTACGAGTACACGTTTGTGAACGATCTCTGTCAGGTGCTCTGACCGATAGCCTGCTCAACGGTGCGGAATGTTGTTTCGCGTGGTCGTCGTATCGATGGAGATGAGATGAGTTTCTTGAGCCTTCTTCCTCAAATCAATGTTCCCGCGATCGAGCCCAGAGGCTCCGACGACTCCTGTCAGGCAGAACAATTTGTGAATCGGCTGAAAGCCCGCCTTGCAGAAATGCAGCGGGACCTTGCCACGCATGAACAGCTGGATGTGGTTGCCTTTCTCCCTTCTGGTCAAGCGATTTCCGTGGAAGTCATGGGCTACGACAATCCGGCACTCGTCACCCTGCAAGGCCAGGAGCAGGGGAGCGGCAAATCCTGTACATTGCTTGCACATCAATCATCGCTGCAGGTATTGGTGTCGATAGAAATGATTCCCTTCGGCGCTCAGCGGAAAATGGTGAATTTTGAAACTCGCTGAAACGATCATCTTCACCTACCACGATGTCACGGAGTAACCCCCATGCCCACAACAACACAATTGGTCATTAGCGGAAAGAGCAAGCCAGGCGTCATTGCCCAAGTGGCCCAGGTTCTCGGAGATGCCAAGGTCAATATCAAGGCATTTTCTGCTCCGGAGGTCATCGGAGCGGGAAAACTGAGGCTCTTGGTTGCCGATCTGGAAGGAGCCCGTGCGGCATTAAAAGCGGCGAAGATCAGATTTACTGAAGAAACGGCGCTGATCTTGAGTCTGACGAACAAGCCAGGGGCTCTCAGGGAAGTGGCGGATTTGCTGACGAAGGCGCGCATCAATATTAAATGCGGTTATTGCACGCCCTCCCGCGAAGGGAAACGTGCCATCGTAGTCCTGACTGTCTCACATACAGCGAAAGCGCTTACCGTCTTGCAGGATCAATCGCTCGACGAATTCTAGTCATGTCTTGCCGACCTCAGGCCTGCTGCGCTCGTTGGCTGGTTCTTCTTCTCGTCACCCTCCTGGCCGGTACCATGGCCGCTTGTGGAGGCACTCCCAAACCGGTCTATTTCCCCGGCTATCCGATTGGATTTGTCGAACGAGGCGTCGCCTCGTGGTATGGACCAGGATTTCATGGGAACAAGACCGCAAACGGTGAACGATATGATATGCATCAGCTGACGGCGGCTCATCGGACATTGCCGCTTGGCTCCATTGCGGTGGTTCGATCGCTGAGTACCGATCGACAGGTGACCATCCGCATTAACGATCGGGGTCCGTTCGCGAGAGGTCGTGTGCTCGATCTTTCACTCGCAGGGGCGCAAGCGCTCGGGATGACCGGAGCAGGAACCGATCAGATTGAATTGCGGGTCGTGGGGTATCAAGGACGAGCAGCCGATATGGGGGTCTTGCGGGTACAAGTCGGGGCGTTTTCCGATCAGCAGAATGCGTTTAATCTGTTAGAACGGGGCAAACATCTCTACCCGGGAGGCAGAGTCCAGACGGTTGATCTGCCTGAAGGAACACGATATCGGGTCCAGATCGGTCAGTTTTCTACGGAGGCCCAGGCAGAAGCTGCCGCATCTCATCTCGATTCCGTCCTAGGGCTCCAATCCTTTATCTTTCGCGACGACCCGTAGTACCAGTTTCAGCAAACTCGCCATTCCAATTCTTCAGCTATTCTGCGAACATGCAACGCAACTATTTGATATTGTGACGTGTTTGCATCATATGCTTGCTCGCCACTCCGTCCTATGATACATGTAGAGTCCAATGGATACAGGTCCTATAGGTCCCTATCACGTTACTCCGTTCTCCCACATCTCACATTGCTGGTCTACGGCGATAGGGGATAGCCCCTGGGCCTTCTTGCATTCCTGGCCGATCAACCGGGTCGGACCCTTCTAAAATAGATTGCAACCTATGGACGTGCTTATTCTCTTAGCCCTTATTACTATTTCAGCCGTGATATCTACGGCTGAAATCGGTTTCTTTGCTGTTAATGATACGAAGCTGCGGGCGCTTGTCCAGAATCACAATAAACGGGCAAAGATGGCCCTTCAGCTGCGAAGTGACCCGCAGAGGCTGCTCGCCACGATACTCATCGGTGACCGTCTGGTCAGCACGGCTATTCCTATGTATGCAGCCTTCCTGACCTTGAACATCTTCGAGGGGGAACGGACATTTTTTAACGATTCCGTCGCAGTAGTCGTTGGGTTGCTCACATTTGTATTGCTTGTCTCCGTCGACGTCATTCCAAAGACCTTGGCGGCGAAGTTCGCCATACCTGTGACGTTGAACATGTCCTATCCTATCTATGGGGTCGAGCTCCTTCTTAAGCCGCTTCTCTTCGTGATGGTTCCGTTCATCCATAAACTTACCGGAGGGAAGGGCCTGACGCTTCCTCTAGTCACGGAAGAGGAACTGAAGATCATGCTGGAAGAGGGGGGGAAGGCCGGGGCGATTGAGGTCGAGAAGGTGCAGATGATCAAGAACGTCTTCCAGCTCAAAGACATCACCGCTGAAGACGCGATGACCCCTCGCCTCTATGTCTTCTCCTTGGATGGGAACCTGCGCCTGAAGGAGGCCCAAGAGCTTCTCTATAACTCGAAATATTCACGGATTCCCGTATATGACGGGACGTTGGATAACATCACGGGCATTCTGTACAAGACGAGAGCACTCACTGAGCTCGCCAAGGGGAGGAATGAGGCCAAGCTCAAGGATATTGCCTATCCGCCGCTGTTCGTGCCGTCCGGCAAAACCGCAGACGACCTGATGAAGCAGTTTCAGCAGGAGAAACGCCATATGGCCGTCGTGGTGAACGAGTTCGGTGGCGTCATGGGGATTGTCACACTTGAGGATCTTCTCGAAGAAGTGGTCGGAGAGATCATGGACGAAACAGACATCACCGAAGAGCTGATCAAGCGGCTAGGGAAGAACCATATTTTGGTTCACAGCAGGACCGAAGTGCGCAAGGTCAACGACTTCCTGAAGGTCGATCTCGGCGACGAAGCGGTGACGATCGGAGGGCTCATTCAGCAGGAACTTGGGAGAATTCCCAAGGTGGGAGAAGAAGTGCGGATCGCCAACTGTCGAATCCTCATCCATGAAGCCGAGCCTCGATCCATTCGAAGTGTCCAAATCTTTCGTGAAGAGAAATCCCCGGCCCACGTCGAATCCCAGAACCTCGACCTCGTCAGTTAGATTGGCCCTTCTCCTCTCCAATCAAGGCGCCGAACTCCTGCTCCGTCAGAATCGATACCCCCAGTGTACGCGCTTGATCCAGTTTGGAGCCTGGGTCCCGTCCCGCGACCACATACGATGTCTTTTTACTCACACTTGAGGCGACGCGCGCTCCGGCCGTTTCAACGGCTCGTTGTGCCTCATCTCGTGTGAAATGATCCAGCCCGCCGGTAAACACGAATGTCTTTCCCGCGAGCGGGGATTCCATTCGATCACCTCGGGCCATGCCCGGTGCGATCTGCAGCCCCAATGTTTGGAGTTGTGCGATGGCTTCTCGATTGCGTGGCTCAGACCAATAGGCCACCAAGCTGTCTGATATCTCAGGGCCAATTTCACGAATCTGCAGAAGCCGTTCCCGATCCGCTGCCATGATCTCTTCAAGAGACGTGAACTCACGGGCCAGGACTTTGGCGATATGTTGTCCGACTTGTCGAATCCCAAGTCCCATCAGAAATCGATCGAGGGAAACGGCTGTATTGCCCGCAATCGACTCCACGAGGGCGGTGGCAGACCGATCGGCGAACCCCTCAAGTCGTACGAGATCTTCCTTGGTTAGGCGATAGAGATCGGCGAGGGATCGTAGCAGTCCCTCGTCAACCAGCTGCGCCACAGTCTTCTTTCCTAAGCCTTCGATGTTGAGCGCGTGCTTGGACGCAAAGTGTTCGATTGCCCCCTTCAATTGGGCGCCACAGACCAATTGACCGGTACAGTAGAAATAGGCACCCTCGCGGCCGACATTCGATCCGCAGACCGGGCAGTGATCCGGTATTAGAAAGGGAGCGCTCCGTTGCTCATTGGGGATGGGGACACGCTCAGCAATGGCGGGAATCACATCGCCGGCCCGTTCAACTTTGACGGTATCCCCGATCCGAATATCTTTTCTGGCGACCTCATCGGCGTTGTGTAAGGTGGCTCGGCTGATGGTGACGCCACCGACTTCCACCGGTTTCAAGAGTGCGACGGGTGTGAGGGTTCCGGTTCTCCCGACAGACACGACGATATCCTGTACGACGGTGATTTCCTTGCGCGGGGTAAATTTATAGGCGAGGGCCCAGCGGGGGCTGCGAGATTTCATTCCCAGGCGATGTTGCCAGTCTCGGCGATTCACTTTCACCACTACGCCATCGATTTCATAGAGCAGCCGATCCCGGATCGATTCTGTTTCCCTGTGAAAGGCTATCACGTCGTCGATCGAGGCACAGAGTCGTCGATGCGTCGGCACCGGGATCCCCCATCTGGCCAATTGCTCAAGCTCCTCCCAATGTGTGAAAGGTGCGGGTGTGGAGAGGGCCATGATTTCATAACAGGTCACAACCAATGGGCGGGTCGCGGTAATCGTGGAATCCAATTGCCGGAGGGAACCAGAGGCCGCATTGCGTGGATTCGCAAAGGCGTCGTCGCCCCGTTCGGTGATCCGTCGATTCAAGGCTTGGAAATCATCGAGGCGCATGTATACTTCGCCCCGTACGACAAGATGGTCGGGGAATCCGGACTGCGCTTGCAATTGCAGCGGGAGCGAACGGATCGTTCTCAGGTTGACGGTCACATCCTCTCCGGTCGTTCCGTCGCCCCTGGTCGCTCCACGGGTGAACATTCCATGGTCGTAGACCAGTTCAACCGATAACCCATCGAACTTTGGTTCCGCGCTGTACTCAACGGACGGGGTTTCCAGTTCGCGTTTCATCCGTTGATCGAATGCTTGAATCTCCTCCTGATCGACAATCGAGTCCAGGCTGAGCATCGGCTGCTCATGGGGAATCTTGATCAGCGACTCAAGCGGTGGCGCGCCGACCCGTTGGGTCGGGGAATCGGGCGTGACGAGTTCCGGATACGCTTGTTCCAGATCGATCAGCTCGCGGAATAGACGATCGTAGTGAGAATCAGAAACCTCCGGACGATCCTTGACGTAGTAGAGATAGTCGTGGCGTCTGATTTCGTCTTTGAGCGCGATCAGTCTGGCAAGGATGTCGGCGTGGGCCATAGGGCTTGGATGGTAACGAACAGAGGACGTGACGGTTTCGAACCGTACCATAGGGGTAGGGAGTGGGTCAAACGACGAAGGTGCCATATTCGCTTTGACTTTCGCTGCGTTAGACATTATTCTACTGCTTCTATTTGAGTCGTTTTTTCATTGCATGGCAGCCGGTGTCTACTTTCTGCTGCGAGAGGGCGAGTCCCTCACGACTGTCAGAGGAGGTATCCATGAAAGAGGAGAATTACGTGATCAAGTCAATGTCCAGATCCATCTATCACGGTGTGACGATCGTCTGTGGAATGCTCGTATTGAGCGGATGTGTGATGGCCGAAAAGTATGAGGCGGAAAAGGCGCGCAGCCTGAACTTTCAACGTCTGTTGGCCCAGGAAGAGAAACGAACCGGCGAACTGGATAATGAAGCGAAGCGGGGCAAGAAAGAACTGATGGAGTTTGAGGCCAGAAATCGGGAGCTCACGGCGCAGGTGCAAGCTGTTCGGGAGCAAATGGCCCGTGTGCAGGAAGAAGCCGAAGCGATGAAGGAGTCTGCGCTGCTGGAACGTAAAGCCAAGGCCGATATGAAACGTGCAGCCGCGCCTGGGCGCAAGGCGCTGCCGGTTGAACCGGCTCTGGATACGACCGATACCGTGGACCTGAGCGCGACAGCTCTCGGGGGTGCTTCCGAGGTTCCGGCTGTGCCAGAGGCAGTCGCGTCGTCGATGGGAAGCTTGCGATCGCCCACGGTTCATGTCGTGAAGCCTGGCGAAACGCTCTACCGGATCAGTCGGAAGTATGGCGCCACTGTCGACAAGGTCAGGAAGTGGAACAAGCTGCCGGACGACATTATCGAAGTAGGACAGAAGCTCATTGTAGGCCAAGAATAATAGGACGATACCGTGGCGCCGCCGCAATACTCGCTCAGCCTCGACCAATTTCGGCAATATGCCGGAGAGGGTAACCTCATTCCGCTCTATCGAGAGATTCTCGCGGACTATGAAACCCCCGTCTCCGCCTTTTCAAAAATCGATCATGGCCCTTCAGCCTACCTCCTAGAGTCTATTGAGGGGGGGGAGAAATGGGCTCGTTATTCCTTCCTCGGCAGTGGTTCGCCCGTTGTCGTCTACGAAGATCGGGGCGACCTGGTTGTCGTGCAGGGCACACGCAAGAAGCGTATTCCCAGTCGTGGAAATCCGCTTGAACGACTGCGTGAGATGATGGAGGGTTATCGCCCGGTGACGGTGCCGGATCTACCCCCGTTCGTCGGAGGTGCCGTTGGATATCTGAGCTACGACATGGTGCGTACGTTCGAGGACATGGCCGCCAGGCAGAAGGATCCTCTGAATCTGCCGGACTGTGCCTTCCTGCTCACCGATACCATGCTGATCTTCGACAATGTCGCCCAGAAGATCAAAGTCGTATCCACTGCGCATATCACGGCGAAGGGGGAGCGTGGCCTCAAGGCCGCCTACCGATTAGCCACGGAACGGATCGAGCGCATGATCGCGCGGCTGAAACGTCCGCTTCGCCGTACTCGTCCGCATCGCCGCCGGAAGCCGGTGACGTTTACGTCGAATATGAGCAAGGCAGATTTTGAAAAGATGGTCGTGCGGACGAAAGAATATATTCGGGCCGGCGATATCGTCCAAACTGTGGTCTCTCAGAGATGGGAGACCAACCTCCAAGCGCCGCCGTTGCAACTCTATCGCGCATTACGTGTGGTGAATCCTTCTCCCTATATGTATTACCTGCGTATTGCAGGGGTTGAGCTGGTCGGTTCCTCTCCGGAGACCCTCGTCCGTTGCGAAAACGGTGTCATCTCTCTTCGTCCCATTGCCGGCACGCGCCGCCGCGGAGCGACGCCGGAAGAAGATCAGCAGATGGAGAAGCGGCTGCTGGCCGATGAGAAGGAACGGGCCGAGCATGTCATGCTCGTGGATCTCGGGCGGAACGATGTCGGACGCGTGGCGAAAGCAGGGTCGGTCGTGGTGGATTCACTCATGCACGTCGAGCGGTATTCGCACGTCATGCACATCGTCTCGAATGTGACAGGGCAACTGGATGAGTCGAAGACCTCGTACGACGTGTTGCGGGCTTGTTTTCCTGCCGGTACGGTCTCCGGCGCGCCGAAGATTCGCGCGATGCAGATCATCGATGAACTCGAGCCTACCAGGCGCGGGCCCTATGCCGGCGCGGTGGGGTATCTCAGTTTCTCCGGCAACATGGACATGTGTATCAACATCCGCACCGTCGTCGTCAAAAAGCACCAGGCCTTCATCCAAGCCGGGGCCGGCATCGTTGCCGATTCGAATCCTGAACATGAATATGAAGAGACCTGCAACAAGGCCCAGGCCATGATGAAGGCCGTCCAATTGGCCGAGCAGGGACTAGAATAAGGGAGCGAATAGCTGATGGCATATAGCGCATAGCACGAAGAGGTGGGAACGAGGTCGATTCCTGGCGATCTTAACCATCAGCTATCAGCCATACGCCATAGGCTCTTTTGATTATGCTACTGATGATCGACAACTACGATTCCTTCACCTATAACCTGGTGCAATACTTCGGGGAGCTTGGTGAAGATGTTCGGGTGTTTCGTAACAATAAGATTACGATTGAGCAGATCGAGTCGCTGAAACCCAGCCGCATCGTCATTTCTCCAGGGCCCTGCACGCCGATGGAAGCGGGCGTATCGGTTGAGACCATACGGCATTTCGGCGGACGCCTTCCCCTCTTGGGCGTCTGCCTGGGCCATCAATCTCTGGCCGTGGCGTTTGGCGGTGACGTGGTCCGAGCTGAACGGTTGATGCATGGGAAGACGTCGAAGATCCGGCATGACGGGAAAACGATTTTCTATCAGCTCCCCAATCCCTTTGATGCCACTCGCTACCATTCCCTGATCGTGAAACGCGACACCCTCCCGTCCTGTTTTGAGATCTCCGCCGAGACGGCGGAGGGGGAAATCATGGGATTGCGCCATCGGTCATTGGGCATTGAAGGGGTGCAGTTTCACCCAGAGTCGATCCTCACCACGGCGGGGAAGGACCTCCTCCGTAACTTCCTGAAGTTGTAGGAAGGTCCGCCTGGTTTCCCAGCCATGATCAAAGACGCAATCGCCAAACTTGCCGACCGCTCTTCTCTCACCGAGCTAGAAGCCGAATCGGTGATGCTGGAGATCATGGAAGGCGCAGCGACTCCGGCCCAAATTGCCGCCTACTTGATGGGGCTTCGTCTCAAAGGAGAAACCGTCGAAGAAATATCCGGCTCTGTGCGGGCGATGCGAGCCAAGGCTGTCCGCATCGCCATCGGAGATCCCCTCACTGTGGATACCTGTGGTACGGGCGGGGATGGCGCGCATACGTTCAATATTTCCACGACGGCCGCATTTGTCATCGCAGGGGCAGGCTTAACCGTGGCGAAGCACGGGAACCGTTCGGTGTCATCCAAGTCTGGAAGCGCGGACGTCCTCTCGGCGTTGGGCGTGAAGATCGATCTGCCGACCGAGCGGGTGGCCGATTGTATCAATGATGTCGGCATCGGCTTTCTCTTTGCCCCGCTCTACCATGGAGCCATGAAACATTGCGCCGGTCCTCGACAGGAGATGGGCATTCGAACCATGCTGAATCTTTTAGGCCCGTTGACCAATCCGGCAGGAGCGACCATCCAAGTGCTCGGCGTCTATGAAGGACGATTGACCTCTCTGTTGGGAAACGTCCTCATGCATTTGGGATCGCAACATTGCTTTGTCGTCCATGGGATGGACGGACTCGATGAGATCACCCTGACCGCAAAGACACAGGTGTCAGAGGCCAAAGGGGGCGTGTTGTCGAACTATCTTCTGAACCCGGCGGATCTTGGATTGGCACTGGTCCAGGCTAAAGAGCTTGCAGGAGGGACGTCACAAGAGAACGCGATGATCACGCGTGACATCCTTCAGGGGCGTAAAGGCTCAAAACGGGACATCGTCTGTTTGAATGCCGCTCCGGCTCTTGTCGCTGGGCGCAAGGCGGAAAATCTTCAAGATGGATTCCGCTTGGCTGGTGAGGCCATCGATTCAGGCGCCGCAGCCGAGAAGCTGGCGCGCCTCATCGCATTTACGAATAGGGGATGACGGTCTCGTGATTCTTTCTCGTATTCTGGAGCATAAGAAAGCTGAACTCAGGCATAAACAAAGCCGTGGGTACCTCTCTGAGCTGAAGAAAAGAATTCAGGACGCGCCAGGTGTATTAGGCTTCGCCGTCGCCCTCGAAGCGACAAAAACGGCTGGCAGCCCGTCGCTGATCGCCGAAGTCAAAAAAGCCTCGCCTAGTCTTGGTCTCCTCCGGCCCGAGTTCTCCGAACGGTTTAATTACCTCGAGATTGCCAAGACCTACCATGCCCATGGCGCGTCGGCTCTATCCATTTTAACCGACAAGGATTTTTTTCAAGGCAGTCTCGATTATCTTCGCGAGATCAAACAATCGGTGCCGATGCCTGCCCTGAATAAAGAGTTCATGGTCGAAGAGGTCCAATTTTACGAGGCGCGTGCCTACGGAGCCGATGCAGTCCTGTTAATCGTCGCAGCATTGGAACGGCAGCAATTAATAGACTTCTATGCGCTCGCTCGCGGGTTAGGGCTGGATGTCTTGATCGAAACTCATCATGAGCGAGAACTCGACACGGTATTGGAGCGTGTCCCGGACGCGCGGCTGATCGGTATCAACAATCGCGACCTGAAGACCTTCACGACCGATCTTGGAGTGACACTGCGGTTGGCCAAACGGATCCCGGCTGACAAGCTGATCATCAGTGAAAGCGGGATCCACACACGTGCTGATGTCGGACGGCTCGTTGAAGCCGGTATCCATGCCATGCTCGTCGGAGAATCGCTCATTCGCGCAGAAGATACGGCGGCCAAGATCCGAGAGCTGATGGGAACACCGGATTCATCACATGTCTAATATGTCCTATATTGCCAAAGTGAAAATCTGTGGCATCACGAGCGCTGAGGACGCGAGGGTTGCTGTCGAGGCCGGTGCCGATGCCCTCGGCTTCATTTTTTATCGGAAGAGCCCTCGATACATCGAGCCTGCGGTGGCCCGGCTCATCATTATGAGCCTGCCTCCCTTGGTGACCCCTGTGGGGGTTTTCGTCAACGAAGAGCCTCAAGCCGTTCGGAATGTCATGGACGATTGTGGCCTCGCATTCGCCCAGTTGCATGGGAACGAAACCGCGACCTATTGCCAGGAGTTAGGCCGTCCGATCCTCAAAGCACTCCGTGTGAAAGACCGGAGCGCATTTCTTGCGCTGGCGGAGTATCGTGGACGGGCCGGCGTTCGAGGGTTCGTGCTGGACGCCTTTTCCGATCAGGCCTATGGGGGCACCGGACAGGTGATCGATTGGCAACTCGCCGCAGAAGCCGCCAAGGCCGCGAACATCCTCCTGGCCGGAGGGCTCACTCCTGACAATGTCGGGAAGGCTATCCAGGCCGTGCAACCCTATGGCGTGGATGTCAGCAGCGGTGTGGAACGTGAGCCCGGGAAGAAGGATCACGAGAAAGTGCGCGCATTCATTCGCGCTGCCAAGGTTGTCTCTCAAGCCTAGCCCCGTTTATACTGCGGGACTTGGCAGGATGCTGAAAAAGTCTTCCAGCTTCGTTCTCGCGTCGTTCAGCCCCTCAACGTACCCCCGAGGGTACGCCTCGGGCCTTCACTCGCTGCGGCCTTGCTGGACGAGCTTTTTAATCATCCTGATGGATTAGTGTATGACTTCCAGACCTGGGTCATTGAGGTCATAGTGCACTGTAGCTCTTTCTCTGGATCCTGCTAAACGAATGTGAGGGTGACGATGGGCGCAGTTCCCAACAAACAAGGCCGCTTCGGTGCCTACGGTGGACGGTATGTTCCTGAAACACTCATGCCCGCGTTGCTTGAGTTGGAGGAGGAATATGCCCGTGCAAAAAAAGACCGGCGCTTCCAGTCCGAGCTGGCCTATTATTTAAAACACTATGTCGGTCGACCCACCTCGCTCTACTTCGCGCAACGACTCACCAAGCGCCTGGGTGGCGCGAAGATCTATTTGAAGCGTGAAGACCTCTGTCATACCGGAGCCCATAAGATTAATAACGCAATCGGGCAGGGACTGTTGGCTCAGCGGATGAAGAAGCCGCGCATCATCGCTGAAACAGGCGCCGGGCAACATGGCGTGGCGACGGCAACCGTTGCGGCGATGTTCGGGCTGCAATGTGAAATTTATATGGGAACCGAGGACATGCAGCGCCAGGCGCTGAACGTCTTCAGGATGAGATTGCTCGGCTCGACCGTGACCGGTGTCGATGCTGGAAGCCGCACATTGAAGGATGCGATCAGTGAAGCCATGCGGGATTGGACGACGAACATCCGCACGACGCACTATATTCTCGGTTCAGTGCTTGGTGCCCATCCCTATCCCATGATGATCCGGGACTTCCAATCCATTATCGGGCGAGAAACCAGACGACAGATCTTGGCAGCAGAAGGCCGGTTGCCGGATTGCCTCATCGCCTGCGTCGGTGGCGGCAGTAATGCCATGGGACTCTTCCATGCATTTATCAAAGACAAGAAGGTGAAGATGGTGGGCGTCGAGGCGGGTGGCCTGGGGGTGGCGAGCGGAAAACATGCCGCGCGTTTTGAGGGAGGCAAGCCGGGCGTCTTACAAGGCACCATGACCTATCTACTCCAGGATGAAGATGGACAAATTAATCTGACGCATTCCGTGTCGGCCGGGTTGGATTATGCCGCAGTCGGCCCCGAACATAGTTATTTGCGGGATCAAGGCCGCGCGTCCTACACCTCGGTGACCGATGATGAAGCGATGGCGGCGTTCGACTTACTGGCGAGAGAAGAGGGGATCATGCCGGCTCTCGAAAGCGCCCATGCCATTGCATACACAGTGAAGGCGGCGCCCTCGATGAAGAAGAACCAGATCCTGGTCGTGAATCTCTCCGGTCGTGGCGATAAGGATGTGCAACAGGTCGCGAAGATGCGAGGAATCACGTTATGACATCGAGACTGGACCGAACCTTTGCGCAACTTCGGCTGAAGGGGGAGCAGGCCCTCATTGCGTATGTCATGGCAGGCGACCCTTCACTGGAAGAGACAGAACAACTGGTCGTGGAGTTAGAACGTGCCGGAGCCGACATCATTGAACTGGGTGTTCCATTTTCAGACCCTATCGCCGATGGTCCCGTGATACAGCAGGCAGCGGAGCGAGCGTTGCGCAGCGGGACGTCGCTCCGCAAGATCCTTCCCATGGTGACCAGACTGAGGACCAAGACTCAGATCCCATTGGTCTTGATGGCCTACTACAACAATATCCATGCATTCGGTCCTGAGCGGTTTTGCCATGAGGCGGTCCAAGCCGGTATCGATGGGCTGATCGTACCGGATATGCCGCCGGATGAAGCGGGCCCCCTCAAAGGCCCTGCAGCAGCAGCAGGGCTTCAACTGATTTTTCTCCTTGCTCCCACGAGTACGGCTGACAGGAGGAAATTCGTGGCGCGCCAATCACAAGGCTTCGTGTATTACGTGTCGCTCACCGGGATCACCGGCGCAAAACTGTTGAACGTGGCCGATGTGGGGAAGAATGTCGAGAAGATCAGGAAGGTGACGCAGGTGCCGGTAGCGGTCGGCTTCGGGGTGGCGACACCGGAGGATGCGGCCAACGTGGCAGCCATTGCCGATGGTGTCATTGTCGGCAGCGCCATCGTGAAGCAGATTGCCGCGCACCAGCAGAAGCCGGATATGGTCAATCAGGTCGCAGAATTTGTCCGCTCATTGAAAACAGCGATGAACGCATCGCTGGCTAAGGCCCGCTAGTCGTCGACTCCACGCATCTCCGTATGGAAGGCCCGTATCGGCGCTTCTCGATCTCAGAGGCCTGTTAGACGCTTCAACTGGGACGAGAAGAATTCAGGCGGGGCTGGAACTATCGTTTGGCTTGGGGAGGCATGGCCTTAATCATCTCTGCCGCCAGCTCTTTCGCAATATCTTTTAAATTCGGACGATAGAACATGTAGCTGCTCGACCGTTCATGGCGTGCCTTCCAGACAGTGGTGCCGGTTGTGGCATCGACAAGACGAATGCTCAGGCCTACTCGTCCGACATTATCGCCTTCCTTGCGCATGTATTCCCAGGAATTCACCCGGACGACTAAGAAGGAGTCCACGTTCATCGCCTTGCCCAACTTCAGCGCCGAGTCCTTGTCGGACTGGCCGGTCATTTCCAGACGTGAAAAGTAGAAGACCAGGGCATCGAACGCTTCCTTGGAAGCCTGGAAGATATCCGTTACATTTTCTGGAGACACAACGCGCTCGATATTGGCAACCTTATTCAGCGCACCGGATAAGACTTCTTGAATATCCTCGCGTGCGCTGTCGTATTGGCTGGCCATGGGAGGGAGTACCGCAATGGCTTGAGGCCGGAACATTCTCGCCCCTGGTCCTTCCCAGACTTCCTGCAGGCCGCCACAGCCGGCAATCAGGAGCGGAAGTACACAGAGGAGGATGGCACGTCGTAGGTGATGCAGCATGAACATGGGTTCAGTATACCATTTAGAACGTCAAAGAGAGAGAGCCGGAGACGAGGGCTCCCTTTTCGCGAAAATCGTATCCACCCCCGACGTCGACACGCAGCGCATAGACCCGTAGGCCAAGCCCTGCAGTGGGGGTAAAGGGAGTATTGGCATCTTTCATGTTTTTGAAACCGCCAACCCGAAAGGAAAGAAACTCGGACAAAATGGTCTGTTCCGCACCAAGGCTCAAGACCTGACTCTTCACTCCTGGCACAAAGGTCTTATTTGCCGTGGCATCGACATCCGCAGTTAAGGTAAGAGAAGAGTAGGGGTTGATGGCCATACCGCCGCGAATTTGCGGTTCCAGCTTCAATTCTCCACCGCCAGCGGCATTAAAGGTCGGTTGATTGATGTCTTTTGCCACCACGGCAAATCGAAGCCATGAGGAGGGGCGATAGATGGCACCCACGTCGATTCCAAAGGCCGTCGAAAGTGTGGACTTTCCAAAGTTGTCCGTTACCGATACGTCGGTTCCTCCGGTGAGTGTCGTACTCCCATTGTAGGAGGCGCCTTGTATGATTTTCCCTGTCACGCCGATAGCAAATGTTTTATCGGAAAACGCGTAGGCATATGAAAATGCCAGCTGTCTGGCTTCGAGACCACGGAGCGCCATTTGCCCGGCAATACTAATAAGAGTATTAACCCCACCAGGCTGAGTGGCTTGCAGAGGAGTAGACACAAAGGCCCCTCCAGTTGCGACATCCGAGACGTTAAATCCAAAAGCATGTTCGCCCAAATGGCCTTTGAAATATAGACCTGCTGATCCATTTAACGAAACTGTGGCACCAGGCTTATTGATTCGAGCTGTAATGTCTTGGGCCTTAGCTAGATTGGCTTGTGAGGTGTCGGACGTGTTGAATTTCTCAAGATCGTGCACCGCATCAGCGATGCCGAGACGATCGATTACCTGAGCTCCGCCTAGAATTCTGATATCCACCGTCTGCGTCATGGCCAAGCCGGCCGGGTTCCAATAGGTAGCCAAGGCATCCGTTGTCACGGCTACACCCGCACCACCCATACCCATGGCGCGAGGACCCACCGTGACGAATTCCACTGCACATACTTGTGTGGGAATTGCCAAGATCATTAGAGACGCAACCCTGTACAGCCACCGCGAGTAGATCATTGAAAGCCACTTTCAAGGAGTTGAGGTATTTTGCTGAGTCTATTGGATGAAACAGCTCTCGTCAAGGTTAGACGAGGGGACCCTCGCGCAGGTAAACGGGGGGATGGTGCTGTCTCGGGAGTAGGAGCGAAAAGATCAAATGCTCTGGGCGGTCTTAGACGATCTGGCCGTCCTGCATCTGTATGATCCGGTCGGCCTGACCTGACAGCTTATCGTTATGGGTCACGATGACGAAGGTCGTTCCGCGGGCCTTGTTCAGCTCACGCATCATCGCAAAGAGGGCATCGCCCGTATGCGTATCCAGATTTCCAGTCGGTTCATCGGCCAACACAAGATCAGGCTTCTGCAAGAGGGCCCGTGCCACTGCCACGCGTTGCTGTTCTCCACCGGACAATTCACCAGGCTTGTGATGCAGGCGGGATCCCAGCCCGACTTCCTGTAACAAGGCGATGGCTTCAGGTTCGATATCTGCTTGTTGCCGTCGCTGGATCAGGGCCGGCATACAGGCATTCTCAAGTGCGGTGAATTCCGGCAGGAGGTGGTGAAATTGAAAGACAAACCCGATCCGCCGATTCCGAAATTCTGCCTGCTCATTTTCCGACATCTGAAACATATCCTGACCGTCGAAGTGGACCGTGCCTGTCGTGGGCCGATCGAGCATCCCGATAATATGGAGGAGCGTGCTTTTTCCGGCTCCCGACGCCCCGACGATCGAGACGAGTTCGCCTCGTTGAATGTCCAGGTTGATGCCTTTCAGCACCGTCAGCTCATTCCCGCCCATGACAAACGTCTTCGAGAGATCAGTGACACGAATCATAGACACCAAGAAGGCTAAGTGGTGAGACGAGTTTACTCATAACGAAGGGCGGCCACCGGCTCGAGTTTGGCTGCCTGACGAGAGGGGAGAAGTGTCGCGGCAAAGCTGATGAGGATTGCCGAACCGGCAACCAGGAGCACATCGGAGGCCAACACGTGCACGGGGATGCGTGAGATGTAATAGACCGTCGGATCGAAGGTCCAAAACGTTTGGATCAACCAGAGAAAGGCATAGCCAAGCGGAATGCCGATGGCGGTGCCGGTTAGTCCGATGATCAGTCCGTTCAGCATGAAGATCCGGCGAATACTTTTCTTCGTCGCTCCCATCGCTTTCAAAATGGCGATCTCTTTTTGTTTTTCGGTCACGATCATCGTGAGTGTGCTGACGATGTTGAACGATGCCACGATGGTAATCAGGACCAACAGGAGAAACATCATCGTCTTCTCAAGCTTCAAGGCAGAAAAGAGGTTGCGGTTCATCGCCATCCAGTCTCGCGCCCCGTAGGTAAATCCCAAAGCATGTTCCACTGATCTGGCGATTTCATCGGCCCGAAAGACGTCGGTCACCTTGATTTCGACGCCCGTGACCGAGCCGTTCATGTTGAAAAACTTCTGCGCCTCGGCGAGGTCGATATAGGCCAGAGAGGAGTCGTATTCATACATGCCGGATTGAAAAATGCCGGCGACGGCGAAGGTCCGGATCTTCGGGACCATGCCGATGGCGCTAATGGGACCGGCAGGAGGAGAGACGACATTCACCGTATCCCCCATAAAGGCGCCGAGTCGTAACGCGAGTTCTTTTCCCAGGATAATACCGGGCTTTTCCGTTTCAACCGGCGTTCCAGTTGGATCGTCAGCCGGTGGTTGCTTGATTTTGATTGGCTTCTGGAGATCGCTCAACTCACCTGTCGAAAGATTCTTGGCCAGCTCCGTGACTTTCCCTTCCCGCTGAGGGTCGATCCCTCTGATCACGACACCCTGGACGCCGGATGGCGTGGTCAACATGACTTGCTTCAGGATGAAGGGGGTTGAGGCGACCACATCCGGCACGTCCTGTACCTGTATGGCAACCTTGTCGTAATCGATCATCCCGTCTTTCATGCGATCCTGCACGATGATATGGGCCGTCGTGCCGAGAATCTTGGCCTGGATGTCCTCTTTGAAGCCGGTCATGATGCCAACGGTGCCGATCAAGGCCGCCACGCCCAGCGTAATGCCCGCGATCGACACGAAGGTGTTGAGGGAAATCGTCCGGTTGCGCCGTTTGGCCCGCAAGTAGCGGAGCCCGACAAAAATTTCGTAGGGAACGGTCATTGTGATTTCTCAGGTCTCAATTGTGGAAAGAGGACGACATCGCGGATGGACGCTTGGTTGGTCAAGAGCATGATTAAGCGGTCGATGCCGATGCCTTCGCCGGCGGTCGGTGGCATGCCGTACTCCAAGGCGCGCAGAAAATCTTCGTCGACCAGATGGGCTTCTTCGTCGCCGGCTGCCCGTTGCGCCGCTTGCCCTTCAAATCGTGACCGTTGATCCAGGGGATCGTTCAACTCTGAAAACGCGTTGGCGATTTCCCGGCCTGCGATATAGAGCTCGAACCGGTCGGTCAGAGCCGGGTTCGAGTCCTTGCGTCTGGCGAGCGGAGAAATTTCGATCGGGTAGTCGGTGATGAACGTCGGCTGAATCAGACTCGGTTCGACCGTTTCCTCGAACAGTTCGTTCACGATGTTGAAGAGCGGCCATTTGGGATCGACCGCGATGCCCAGTTGTTTGGCCGCGGCAATCGCTTGATCCTTATCCTGCAGGACGGAGGGATTCAGGTTGTTCACTTCCAGGATCGACTGATGATAGGACCAGCGGCGCCACGGAGCCGTGAGGGTGATTTGTTTGCCCTGATAGTCGATCACCGTGGTACCAAGGACCTGTTGTGCCAGGGAGGAGATGAGTTCTTCAGTGAGGACGATCAAATCCTGATAGTCGGCATAGGCCATATAGAACTCGAGCATCGTGAATTCAGGGTTATGAATCGTCGAGATGCCTTCGTTCCGGAAGTTCCGATTGATTTCGAACACACGGGGGAAGCCGCCGACGATCAGCCGCTTTAAATAGAGTTCCGGTGCGATGCGGAGATAGAGATCGACCCCGAGGGCATTATGGTGTGTGACGAAGGGTTTGGCCGCCGCGCCTCCTGGAATCGGATGCATCATCGGTGTTTCGACTTCCAGGAATCCTCGTTCGATCAAGAAGGCGCGGATGCCGGCGATGATTCGGCTGCGCGTGGCGAAGATGCCATGGACCTCGGGATTGGAGATCAAGTCGACATAACGCTGCCGATAGCGGGTCTCCACATCCGTCAAGCCATGCCACTTTTCCGGAAGCGGTCTGAGGGCCTTGCTCAAGAAGGTCAGTTGGGTGACCTCGACCGTAAACTCATTGGTCTTGGTGCGAAAGAGGAGACCTGTCACACCGATCCAATCGCCTAGGTCGAGCTGCTCGGCGACACGATAGGCTTGTTCAGTGAGATGGTCCTTCTTGAGATAGACTTGCAGCCGGTCCGATCCATCCTGCAGGACCGCGAAGCCGGCCTTGCCGAAGCGGCGCAGCGCGACAATACGCCCCGCAAATGTGCAGGAAATCTTTTCTTCTTCCAGGACCTCTTTGGTCTTTTCTGAATGGAGCTTGATCAGTTGGCCTGCACGATCCTTCACCTCGAATCGTGTGCCCCAGGGGGCCACGCCTGCCTCACGCAGGACATCGAGCTTCTTGATCCGTTGCTGCTGCTGTTCGTTCAGTTCGTCCATCATGTGCACCTTTACCAGTTCGTACTCGCCGTCAGTTCTCGAACTCGTCCATGTCAGCCTGCTGATAGCTGAGTGCGGTTTTCCCAAGCTGCTTCATCTTTAAATAGGCCTCGATGAAGCCGTCCAGATCGCCATCCATGACGGCGGCGACCTGGCCCACTTCATGCCCGGTCCGGTGGTCTTTCACCATTTGATAGGGCTGGAACACGTACGAGCGAATTTGGCTGCCCCAGGCAATGTCTTTCTTCTCGCCCACGATGGCGTTGAATTCCGCCTCTTTCTTCTTCAGTTCCAGTTCGTAGAGACGGGCTTTCAGGACCTTCATGGCGCCATTGCGATTTTGTAGTTGCGATCGTTCGTTCTGACATTGAACGACGATCCCGGTCGGCAGGTGGGTCATACGAATGGCGGTCTCGACCTTATTCACATTCTGGCCACCGGCGCCGCCTGCCCGAAAGGTATCGATTCTGAGGTCTTTGTCTTCGATGACGAGGTCGATCTCCTCGTCCACCTCAGGATAGACGAATACCGAGGCAAAAGAGGTATGCCGGCGCTTGTTGGCATCGAAGGGCGAGATGCGAACCAACCGATGGACGCCTGCCTCAGCCTTGAGATAGCCATAGGCATAGGGCCCCGTCACGGACAAGGTTACGCTTTTCACTCCGGCTTCTTCTCCAGGAATCAAGTCCAACGTCTCGATTTTGAACTTCTTACTTTCCGCCCAACGGACGTACATGCGGAGCAGCATCTGTGCCCAGTCTTGCGATTCCGTCCCGCCGGCACCGGGATGAATCGCCACAATGGCATTGTTGGCATCCAGTTCGCCGGACAAGAGAAGTTCAAGCCGCAGGGCGGCAAGCTTCGGCTCGAATTGGTCGAGTTCGGCTGCCAGTTCCTTCAGAAGTCCGGTGTCGTTGGTTTCTTCCGCGAGCTCCAGCAAAGCGCCGATATCGTTCATCTTCCCATCGATCTCGCGCCACTCTTGCAGCTCGCGCTCGATCGTGGATTTTTTCCGGCTGATCTTGGCGGCTTTCTGCGCGTGGTTCCAAAAGCCAGGCTGTGAGGTCTGTTCTTCCAGATGTGCCAACTCGGTCGTCATGCGAGCGAAGTCAAAGATGCCCCCGTAGTTCCGATACCGATTGTCCAACGGCCCGAACGCGAATCCGTATCTCATCCAACATGGAGCGATCCTTTCACATTACACCGGTGTGGCAGCCACGGTGTCTGGCTCAGGTCCCTTGGTCCTGAAATAGCTGAACAGGCACAACAGCAGGCAGATTATCACACAGCCATACGCAAACACATCCCCGTGGCGGCTGTAAAATGTATGCGGGCGCCAGACCTGCATCGTGCTTCGAGCGGTTTGTTCTGTGAAAATCGGCGTCGCTTCGACGATGCGCCCGAACGGATCGATGAAGCCGGAAATGCCTGTGTTCGCGGCGCGGGCAAAGGCCAGATGATTCTCGACCGAACGGAATACCACCATCGCAAAATGCTGTGAGGGCGCAGCCGAGCGGCCGAACCAGGCATCGTTCGTGATCGTCACAAGGAACTCCGCCCCATTCGCAGCGAATTGCCGCACGAGATCCGGGAAGATCACTTCGTAACAGATTGCCACGCCGAATTTGACCGGTCGCGGCGATGACCCAGACGTGCCTGCCGCCGCCGCTTGCGGCTTCGGTGTCACGGTCAGAATCGTGGGACCAGGCCCCGCTTCGAAATCGCCGATGCCTTCGACCAGTTTGTTGAGAAAAAACAGGAGCGAGGATTTCAGTGGAATATATTCTCCGAAGGGCACCAGATGATGTTTGTCATATCGACCCAGGAGCTGGCCGTCTGGTGCGAGAAGATACGCACTGTTCAGCAGATAGGGATGCCGATCGGGATAATACCGTACGGCAGGGCTTCCAAATAAGATCGGAGCCTGAGCCCGATTGGCCAGTGCGATGAGTTGAAGTTGATAGACCGGCTCATGCTCAAAGACGAAGGGAGTGGCGGCCTCCGGCCAGATCACCAAGTCGGTGGCACGACCCAGCTGTCCCGTGAGCCGGTCAAACCGTGCGAGGGTCTCCTCCCGATAGGCGGTATCCCACTTCACGGCTTGATCGACGTTCGGCTGCACGACTCCCACGCTGATGGATGAGCGAGGGATATCGGAAAATGGCGCTCCAGATAATGTCCGAAGCCCATATTCCCATGAGAGCGTGACCAGCAATGCCGTCATCGCGACGAGTTCCCAGGGAAGTTTCGCCGGACGGAATCCCCGCAGCAGCGGCATCAGCCAGGACAGGAGTTCGGCCAGTGCGACATTGACAAGTACAATCAGAAAGGAGACCCCATAGACTCCCATGTGATCCGCAATCTGAATCACTTCAATCGTACGATATTGCGAATAGCCGAGGAGGCCCCAGGGCATGCCACTCAGCGCATAGGTCCGGATCAGTTCCAGGCTCACCCACAAGCAGGGAACGGCAAAGAGACCATAGCGGGGAATCAGGGTTCGGCACCAGACGGCCCCGGCTGAATAGAGCCCGACATAGAGGCCGAGGTAGGCCGTCAGCAGCAACATGATGCCGTAGCTGATCACCAGGGGAACCTTCCCGTAGGTGGTCATGGCGGTCACCACCCAGGCCATCATCCCGGTAAAGGCAATGGTGCCGCTGAGCCAGCCGATCCAGAACGCTTGTTGTTTGCTCTTGCCGTCCAAGGCCCAATGTAACGGCACGAGGGCGATCCAGGCCATCAGACCGAGGTCGTAATTCGGGAAGCTCAGCGGGAGGAAGAGTCCACTCGCGCCGGCAAGGACGAGTGAACGCGCGAGGGAATGGGTCATGAACCGCACCTTAGCGAAAGCCGTAGAGGGATGCAACTTCCTGGTCTCCTGATTGGACTCGATCCAGCGCCGGATGGGAAGGGGAAAGATTATGGGTTGACGGGCTCCGGCTGAGTACCTATAAATAGAGAGGCATGACAATCTGTTCGCGATCACGCCGAATATGATGAAACCGTTCAACCAATGATCATGTCAATTTGAGGAGGCCCGTCATGGATCGTAGCGTCATCAGCCTGTCTGTCACTGTGAGCCTCATGCTCCTGTTCGCGGGCTGCTCCGGCAAACAAGTGGCTTCGTCATCTGGAGATCAGTCCTCCAAGTCCGGCCAGGGTAAGAGCGAGTCGATCCAACCGGATGCGATCAAGACGATACCGATGGAGCGATCGCTCGACCGGTCATCCGGTAGCGGGACGATTCCTGCCGGTAGCGCTTCATCCAATCCCTCGCTCCTGTCCGGAGTTGCGTCGGGCAGCAATGCGCTGGGTGACGTGTTTTTTGAATACGATCGTTTCCAAATCGACAAGGATGCCATGCCTATCCTCGATAGCAATGCCCGCTGGCTTCGTGCCAATGGCAGTAAGACGGCGCTCATCGAGGGCCATTGCGATGAGCGGGGGACTCTCGCCTACAACCTCGTGTTGGGTGAGAAGCGGGCGCGCGCGGCCAAGAAATATCTTCAAGATCTTGGCGTCCCGGCCGCTCAGCTCCAGATCACGAGTTACGGGGAAACGAGACCCTTCTGTGAGCAGCAGAACGAAGAATGTTATCAACAGAACCGCCGGGCGCATTTCGTCACGAAATAAACATGGGTCGGTACAGTCGCAGGCCCCACGCTCTGCGCCAGACCATTATCACCACGAAGGAGGCATCTGTGAAGCACTCGCACATCGTCGGAATCGGGCTCCTCGGAATCGTCTTGACGGCTGGTTGTGCAGGCAAGGGCGAACGCATCGCCCTCAAAGTCCCTATGGCATGCGGGGCCGATGAGAAGGCGGTTGCGAGGAATGCCGCAACCGTTTCAATTCAGCCCTTTGAGGACAATCGCACAGACCGGTCACTGCTCGGCACCAGACACCATCTCTGGGGAGGGGAGAGTCACTTCAGTCTTCCGAGCGGCACGCTCGGCGATGCCACGGCACAGGCCTTTGCCGACTATCTCAATTCGAAAGGCTGGAATGCGACCGTTGCCAAAGGCACCGGAGCCACAGGGGCCGACATGACGATGACCGGCAAACTGGTCGATGTCGGCGTAGAAGCGAAGAGCGGTATGGGGCAGACGACTCTCAACGCCAAGAATCGGATGGTAGTCCAAGTCAAGAACCACGCTGATGGGAGTCAAGTTCTCGAGACGTTAACCAGCACAGGAATCAACCAGGTGTTCTGGTTCGATCCGGAGGATGCGCAGGAATTGCTCAACGAACTCTACAGCAAGAATTTCGAAAAGTTCGTCGCCGATACCAAACTCGATGGCAAGATCCTCAAGCTTAAGTAACCGAATGGTCGCTGCTGAGTGGGAAGCTTGCGATGCGGGGATCGGTCCTCGCGATCGCAGCAGAGTCGTTTCGAGACAGGAGTCTTGAATCAGCATGGAACGTCGCCAACACAGGCGGGTGCCGGTACAGGTGCAGGGGTTCTTGTTGGGGAACTCGCATGAAACCGAAGCGGTGACCCTCGACTTGTCGGTCGGTGGCGCCAAGTTCGACTGCGACCTTGAAGTTTATCCCGGCAAGGTGATCCGTGTGCGACTCATCATTCCGGGGTCTGAAGAACCGGTTTCGATTGCGGATGCACGGGTCCAGTGGGTTGGAGAGGATACGTTCGGAGTTTCGTTTCAGAATGTTCATCCTGGCGAACTGGATGAGTTGGAGCAGCTCATCGATGAATATGAAGAGGCCGAAGGCGGAGGTCACGCATAATTGTGCCAATGCTTGACTCACTCCCATCGGGGGAATATCGTATCGCTGTGGGGGGAGCTTAACGCCCCGAGGGAATATGGTTCATCAGGGGATCGAGCGTTGGGATGGTGTGCAAGCCCAGCTTGACTGGGAAGCCTAAAGTCCCGCCGAGATTTCCGCCGTACCTATGCTGTCCTCGGTAGGTGCGCGCTCCTCCCACCCTAACCACTCGCATAGATCTGTTGATGGTTTCCCCCATCTCATTGCTGCATTCTGGCCAATGCTCTTGAGCCTCTGCTGCTCCCCACGGCCTCTGTCGAATGCCGCTCGGTTTGTCACCTAACGTTTCGAGAGGATGAATGGCCAAGCACAAGGGAACGGTATCTGCCACGAAGCCGATATCTCCATCGAAGAAACCGCCTCAACCATCCGCATCCAAGAAACCCGATTCTCGTGTGGCCCCGGCCGTCACGGCGGTTGAAATGGGCGCCAGGCAGCGAGAGATTTCCGTTTCCGAGTTCTTCACGAAAAACCGGCACCTGCTCGGGTTCGACAATCCGCGCAAAGCCCTGCTGACCTGCGTCAAGGAGGCGGTCGACAACGCGTTGGATGCCTGCGAGGAGGCTGGAATCCTTCCTGAGGTCACGGTGCAATTGGAAGTCGTGGCCATCGGAACGTCGGCTGTACCGTCCGCGAGTCAGGCCACCCGGTTTAGGATCACTGTGACGGACAACGGCCCTGGTATCGTTCGCCAACAGATCCCACGAGTCTTCGCTAAGTTATTGTACGGCTCAAAGTTTCATCGCCTCCGGATGAGTCGAGGCCAGCAGGGGATCGGTATTTCAGCGGCGGGCATGTACGGACAGCTGACGACGGGTAAGCCGGTGAAGATCATCTCGCGGACCGGTTCAAAAGCGTCGGCGCATTACTTCGAAGTGCAGATCGATACGAAGAAGAACGAACCGCTGGTTCATGAGAACAAGCAGATCGAGTGGGATCGGCCGCAAGGCACGCAGGTAGCGATCGAAGTCGAAGGCCGTTATCAGAAGGGCCGCGCGTCGGTGGACGAATATCTCGAACAGACGTCGATTGCCAATCCGCACGTGAGACTGATCTATCGAACGCCGGAAGGCGAGACGAAGGACTATCCTCGCGCCTATCACGAGCTGCCGCCCTCGCCGAAGGAGATCAAGCCGCACCCCTATGGCATCGAATTCGGGATGCTCCTCAAGATGCTTCAGGAGAGTAAGAGCGCGACCCTTTCGAGCTTTCTGGAGAGCGAGTTTTGCCGGGTGCCGCCTGCGCTCGCAGATGAGATGTGCAAAGCGGCGAAGGTCTCGCCCAAGGCGAAGCCCAGGGACGTTCGCGGCGCGATCGCTGAAACGCTCTATCACACCATTCAAGCGACGAAGATCATGGCTCCCCCGACCAATTGTCTGTCGCCTATCGGTGAGAAAGCGATTCTCTCGGGCCTCTACAAGCAGATCAAAGGGGAGTTTTACACTGCCGTGAGCCGTCCTCCCGCCGTCTATCGTGGCAATCCCTTCATCATCGAAGCAGGCTTGGCCTTTGGTAAAGCGCCTGACAGCGCGACGAAACCGGAGAAACAGGCGATGCCGTTGGCCGAAGGGGAGGAGGAGGAGGGAGATTCGGAGCTGGCGCGAGTGATTCGCTACGCAAACCGGGTCCCGCTGCTCTATCAACAATCGTCCTGTGCGACCGTTAAAGCGGTGCTTGCCACGACCTGGCGCAACTATGGGATCTCCCAGTCGCGCGGGGCCATGCCGGCAGGGCCGATGGTGATCTTCGTGCATATGGCTTCCGTGTGGGTTCCTTTTACGAGCGAGTCCAAGGAAGCGATTGCCGAGTACGACGAGATTCACAAGGAGATCACCTTGGCGCTCCGCGAATGCGGGCGGCGACTCGGACTGTTCCTGCGCCGGCGGGAGCGCGCAGCCAGTGAGTTCCGGCGGCGCAATATTTTCGAACTCTATATCGAGGAAGTCGTCGAAGCCTGTAACCGGTTGAAGGGTGGGAAACTTCCCACTGAGAAGTTGAAGGCGCAATTGCAGAAAATTGCCTCCTCGCGGACCGGCGGTATCAAGACGGATGAAACGCTCGGCAAGACAGGCGCTGGACCGGAAGGTCTGCCGCACTCGATTATTGTCACAGCGGAAGGCCTCGAAGGAGAGGTGCCACCTGTGGCAACCAGTGTCGAGGGTGTTGCTGTCAAAGAGCCGTTGACCTCTACGAATTCAAGCCGGACCGGCGCGACGAAGCCGAAGCCGAAGCCTGACAAGAAAAGAGCTACGTCGGTCGCACAGGCTCCATCGGCTCCGAAGAAGAGCGTATCCGTAAAGAAGCCAGCTGGCACAAGCCGCGCAGGTCGCACGGTTCACAGATCACGAACGCGCACATAGGATCACGCATGGCGAAAACGAAATTGACAAGGAATGGGGCGGTTGAAAAGAAATTGATCGGCCTGGCCGATCTGGTGATCGCCGCCGCGCAGCAGGCCAAAGATCCGACGATGACGATCCCGATTCGCGCTCTCTCGAACGTGACGTTTAACGAGCGCAAAGGCCTGCTCGAGATGGGAAAGAAGAAACAGGCGCGTTCGTTCTTCAACGTGGGTATGGCCAAAAAATTCATGCAGACCATACTTGTGGCGGACGCCCTCTCCGAACTCCAGCGCGCGGAACTGACGACCTCGCTCAGAGAGATCTATTACCGGACCAAACATACCATTCAGGACTCGAACGAGAATACGTTCGATACCCAGGACGAATCGGACCCGATCATCGAGGATTTGGAAGTGTCGCTCGCGGCGCTTCGTGAAGAGTTGCATGTCCGTGCGGAGAACGGTGGAAGTGTCGTCGGCCCGCTTGTGCTTGGGGACGACGGCGATCGCGTCGATTGCGCCAAGCTGGGGAAAGGCGGCTACTCGGTCCCGTCGATTGTCGAGCCGGAGTATGTGGAGATCCGTCGTTGCACGGCGGATTTTGTGCTGTTGGTTGAAAAGGGCACGCAGTGGAACCGTCTTTCTGAAGACAAGTTCTGGCGGCGGTATAACTGTGTGCTGCTGACAGGAAATGGGCAACCCCCACGCGGGGTGCGCCGCTTGGCGCGGCGGCTGCACGAAGAATATCGGCTCCCGGTGTACGTCTTGGTCGACAACGATCCCTGGGGGTACTATATCTATTCCGTCGTCAAGCAGGGCTCGATCAATCTGGCCTTCGAGAGTGAACGCATGGCGATACCCAAAGCCAAATTCATCGGTCTTTCCAGTGCCGACCCTGAACGGTACGAACTTCCGCGGAACGTCGGGATCAAGCTGAATGACAAGGATATTGCCCGCGCGAAAGAACTGCTCAACTATCAGTGGTTCCAGAAACCGGCCTGGCAGGAGGAAATTAAGCGGATGCTTGCCAGCGGACTGAAGTATGAACTGGACGCCCTCGCCAACAAAGACTTCCAGTATCTCACGAAGAAATATCTTCCGCGGAAACTGAAAGAGAAGGATTGGCTGGACTAGCCCAATCCTTCTCTTTCAGCGTGTCTCGGACGCAGGAGTTAGCTCGGTGGCAGCATCATGTAGAGACCGACCATAATGATCGGCGCTGTGACATACATCGCTTTCTTGCCGAAACTATCGTAGACGCCATAGATCAAGATTGCGGCCATGAACGTGAAGTAGAGCTGTCCGATTCCTCGATACCCCGCACTGTGTTCCACCGCCAGCGCGAGTGTGGGCGATCCCAGGATCAGTACGGCTAAAAAGGTTATCAGTCGGTTCATGTGAATCTCCTTCTCGATGAGGTTAAGGCCCATGGGGTCATGTCGGTAGCGGCGACTGCTGCACAGACAACAACGCCCTCATGGCGATGGGCACCACGAGGGCGTAACGTTCTTTTCGAACAGACTTGGCATGGTCAGGCAAAATTGGGCTAACAAGGGGTCACGATATACCTCTACGATACATGGACAGCGCCACCATGCTGCGCCTTCCACTGAGGGAAGTCAAACGACCGCCTCTCCCTTGCTTGCTCCCCCGTTCGACCCGGTGTTAAGATCCCGCAGCTGTTGGAGGGAATCGATGCCGAACATTGTGCTGTTAGTCTCGCCGAGCTGTGGGGCTTGCCCGTCGGCGAAGAGTCTCTGGAAGCAACTTCGAGTCAAATATAGTTTCGGCTATCGAGAGGTGGATATCACCACCGAGGATGGACGGAGCCTGGCCGATCGGCATTCGGTGAGGGCTGTGCCAGCTACGATTATCGATGGGCGATTGACGTTTGTCGGGGTGCCCAGTCGCGAGAGTGCCGAGAAGGCCTTGCTGCTTAAAATGAAACCGCGCGACTAAGAGAAAGATCCTCCCATGGTTGATGACGACGACGACGATTTTGAATTACCCGTGCTCCCGGTCCTCGATAAGGGGCCTCCGCCTGAGTGCCCGATGTGCGGTGAATCGATGGGATTCATCGATGGCGGCTGGTGCTGCGTGGATTGTAACGGCGAGTTGTTGGGGCCTGAAACGGGCTAAGACGAGGTTTGCGGCTAGGGGCTAGGGGCGAGAGATGACGCACGCACTGTCCGTCCGAACTCTTCTCTAGTAGTTCCCCTTTTGCCCCTTGCCACGCACCTTTTGCCATATCCTCAAACATGCTTCGCATCGTCACCGGACCTTTTCATCCAGCACTTGATCGTGCCTTCGTCGAGGATATCCGCTCCTGTAAGGCCGATCATCCATTTGCTCCGCTCGCCGTCATTGTCCCCTCGGCCGCTCTCGTCGAACAGCTGAAACAGTCCCTCACGCATCACGAGCCGAGAGCCTTCCTCAATATCCATTTCCTGACGTTCCACCAGCTTGCCCTCCGATTGCGTGATGATTGTGCGGGGGCGGCCGAGGCCGGTTCCGCTTCTCCCTTGCAACTGGTCGATGATTTCTTCTTCGAACAATTGGTGCGGCAGGTGATTCGGCGTCAGCTTCCCGGGCTCGAGCCGCTCACGCGATTGCCGGCTTCACCAGGAACGTGGAAAGGTCTGTGGGCGACAGTCCGCGACTTGAAAGATGCGGTGGTCGAGCCGGCGACTGCCTTGAACGCGCTCTCGGAAGGGGTATTCGAGGAAGACGATCGAACCTGGCTCCGTGCACTGTTCACCCTGCATGCCGCAACCATGGAGGCCAGCCGATCGCTCGGGATTGGTTCCCCCGATGACCTGGCGGCCACACTCGGACGGGATCTCTCCGGTTCTCCGTTCCTTCGTGGAATGCAACGCCTGTTCTACTACGGCTTCTACGACCTCTCGCAGGTCCAGCTCTCGTTTTTTGAATCGGTAATCCGTGCCGCCCCGACGACGCTGTACTTTCCGCTACAGAACTCCCCGGCCTATTTCTTTGCGCGCCAATTTTTCGAGCGTCATCTTCTTCCACTAGCGAATAGCCATGAGGATCGGAGCGGGAAAGGGGACCCCACCGCCACATTGGAACGGGTCGAACTCTCCGTCACACATGTGATCGGGGTCGAGGAGGAGTTAGCGACAGTCTGTCGTGAGATCCTGACCTTGGTCGAGGTGAACGGCTATCGTTTCGACGAGATCGGTGTGGTGGCCCGCACGCTGGAGCCTTACCAGGCCAGGCTGCAATCGGTGTTCGATCATCATCTGGTGCCATTCACGACAACGGCAGGGAAGCCGCTGTCGCGTGAACCATTGATCAAAACCCTCTTGCGCCTAGCCTCGCTCCCGCTGAATGATTTCGACCGTTCCGCCATGCTGGATGTGGTCACGTCGCCCTTCTACCGTATACCGGGATCCGATTCCTCGACAGGCGATTTTCGGCCAGATATCTGGCGTTCCCTCGTTTACACCTTGGGTATTACGAAAGGGGCGGCAGAGTGGAGACGGTTGGCGGAGTCGGCCAGTTCGTCGATTCTCCACGATGCAGCGGCAGCGCGTGACGAGTACGACCAGACAAGAGGCGAGACAGGCCAGGCTCCTCAGCTCACGTATTTGTGGGAGCTTGTGTCGCGATTGATTCAGGATTGCCAGGCGCTCCCGGCGGAAGGATCAATCGGCACATTGACCGAAGCCTTCTTCATGCTGGTGCAATCTCATGTGCCTGTGCCTGGCCTGTCAGACGTGTCGTCGCGTGAGTCACCCGAACCGTCCGATCTCACCAAGATTGGTTCGCTAATACGATCCGTGCTGGACCGGCTGCGTGAATTGGATCCGCTAGGAGGGGACCTCTCGTGGAGGGAGTGGGTTGAATTATTCCAACGGGTATTAGACGAAACCCGCATACCGATCGATGAGGAGCGGCACCAGGGAGTTCAGGTGCTGGATGCCATGACGGCTCGTGGCAGGACCGTCCGAGCGCTCTTTGTGCTTGGCATGAATGAAAAACTCTTTCCGCGATATGTCCGTGAAGACCCCTTTCTGCGTGACCGCCAACGCGTCGTGTTGGAATCGACATTGGGCTATAAGATCGATGAGAAGTTAGCCGGGCATGAGGAAGAAGTCCTGTTATTTGAACTCCTCAGCCGTTCGGCCACCAATCGACTGTATCTGTCGTACCAGCGAGCCGATGAAGCAGGGCGAGTCATGGCGCCGTCCGGCTTCATTGCCATGGCGATGCGCGATCCACGATTTGTCGGAAAGCCGGAAGAAGCGGTCCCTCGACGGCTGACTCAGCGGATCAGTGAGCAGCCCTCGATTCAAGACCTCTTACCGGCCGAGGAGTTGACCCTGGGTTGCCTCTTGCAGGGCCACGATGCAGGACCGGTACTTGAGGCCATGGGGCGGGACCAGCGTCTCTTTGAGCAGGGCCTCGCAACCCTGAAGATCATTGAGCGGGAATCCCCGGAGCTCGGTCCGTTCGACGGGATCATCGGAGCGCAGGCCGCAACGTCACCGGTTGCTGCGAGACGGAGTTTCTCGCCGACAGCGTTAGAACGCTATGCGACCTGCCCCTTCCAATATTTCGCGGATAAAGTTCTCAGGTTGGAGCCTGTGCGACGGCTTCAGCAGGACCATCTGCCTCCCTTAACGATCGGGAGCCTGGTTCATGAATCCCTTCGGCTGAGTTATGAGAGACTGGTGTTGCTCAAGTGGCCTGATGGACCGCTGACCGAGGCCATGGTGCGATCCACGGTGCATGAAGCCGTCCTCGATCGCTTTGCCGCCCATGCTGCAAGCCAGGGGACGGGGCACGCGTTACTCTGGACCTTGGCCTGTGAGCAGGTGACAGAGTTGGTGTCGGCCGCAGTCGCCTCCGATCAGGCAGAATATCTGGCAACCGGATTCCGTCCCGTTGCGTTTGAGGCGGCAGCTCAAGGAATCGTCCAGTTGGAATCCGATGGGCCAGCGGTTTCCCTGAAGATTCACGGGACCTTGGACCGTGTCGATTATCGGTCTGAGCCGCTGGCGCTTCGTATCGTGGACTATAAATTTAAGCAGGGAAATGAGATCAGCCCTGTGGATCGAAACCTCGCCCTGTCGGCGGTGCGCGGATTCCGGCTGCAACCACCGCTGTATGCTCGCATGACGCTGCCGTCGCTACCAGCCGCAGCCGAGGTGCAATTGCTCTTTCTGGCTCCGCAATGGAAGCAGCAGATTTCCCGCTCGACGTTTGAGGCCGGACTCTGGACCGGCCACACCGGTGCTCTGATCGGGCAGACCCTCTCCACATTGATCCAGGGTATCGCGAACAGAGAATTTTTTATTCTCCCCGATGGCTATTGCGACTACTGCGAGTTCTCCGGTGCCTGTCGACGCCATGATGCCATGGCCTGGTGGCGTTCCTATCGTTCACCACAGGCCCGAGTCTTACGCAAGTTGAGAAAGCAGAAAGTACAGGATGAGTGAGTCGTTGACATTGACGGACTCCCAGGATCGGCTCCTGGCAGAGACCACGTGGGATCGTAATGTCGTGGTGGTGGCAGGAGCCGGAACCGGCAAGACCACGATCCTCGTTAATCGCATCCTCAACTTGCTGCTGAGAGAGCCGAACCCCTTGGCCATCACGGAGGTTGTCGCCCTCACCTTTACTAATAAAGCCGCCACTGAAATGAAGCAGCGGCTCCGTGCGCAGCTCCTTCGCCTGACTGAGCAGGCCGATGATCTGAGCGCCACCTTCCGGACCCGTTATCATCTCTCGGCTGAACAAGTGGCCGAGCGGGCCAAGACGGCGCTTGAGCAGATGGAGAAGGCGCAGATCGGCACCTTGCATAGTTTCGCCGCGCACCTCCTGCGGCTCCATCCGCTAGAGTCTGGAGTAGACCCATCATTTCAAGAGGATGACGGGTCTCGCTTCAAGGAACTGTTTTACTCAAGTTGGGATCGTTGGCTGGACGATGAGCTCGGATCAGACGGACCACAGCATGCCCGCTGGCGGCTGGTCCTTGCCGGGGCCTCCCTCGACGATCTCCAGCAGTTTACGGCCGCTCTCGCCGGGGACTTTGTCGATCTGGATGAGCTGGAACGTCAATGTCGATCCGACTCTCTGGATGGCGCCTTTCGTGATTGGGTTGTGGCAACCCATGGTCGTGCGACCACGATTCTTGCTGCACAGGATCGACCTAAACGGCGTAAGGCGGAACAGATGCTCGCGGCAGCGGTGCAGTTGCTGGCACTCTTGCTTGAGAGAGGGCCGTTAAGGCTCGATGACTTGGCTCAGGATGAACGGGCTGTTCTGGAGAAAGATCTGGGGAAGCCGCCTGCCGGATGGGATGAAGGTACGTTCCAGGAGACGGCATCGATTATCGGACTCGCTCAACAACTTCTGACGGTGAACCAGGCCTACTTTCAAGAGGTGGTCACGCTCGTCCGGCCATTTCTGGATCAGGTCCGCCAGGGGTTTCACACCTCCGGGTGGATCGCATTTGACGGGTTGCTGGCTCGAGCCAAAACCCTCCTGCGCGACCATCCGGCTGTCCGCGCCAGGATCAAGCAGACCTATCGTGCGATTCTGGTCGATGAGTTTCAGGACACGGATCCGGTCCAGTACGAGATCATCCTCTACCTCGGTGAACGGGCTGGCAGCCATCAGACTGCGTGGCAAGACGTCGACTTGGAACCGGGGAAATTATTTATCGTGGGGGATCCCAAACAATCGATCTATGCCTTTCGCCGGGCCGATATCGAAGCCTTCGAACGGGTCGTGGAGAAAATTCGAGCGGGCGGGGGAGGCGTCTATTCCCTGGTCACGAACTTTCGCAGTGACGGGGCTGTGCTCGATGTGGTGAACAATGTCTTCGACCGGCTCTTTCACGCGACGGAACATGTTCAACCGGCCAATGAACGGCTGGCCGCAAGGCCTCTACGAAAGCCGGAAGTCTCAGTCTCGGGGGCGCAACTTCGACTGGTCACGCCGGGAGAGGACGAAGAGGAATTCGATGTGCAGACCGCAACCAGGGCGGAGGCGGAAGCGCTGGCGCGTTGGCTGAAGGTGGAGCTTCTCGTCGGTACGACCGTCACAGATCGCGACCGCCGCGAAGGCCCGCTCCAACCGGGCCACATTGCCCTGATCTTCAGAAAGTTGACCCAGGCACAGGTCTATCTCGATGCCCTTCGTCGTTATGACATTGCCTATATCACCGACGGGGAAAAACATTTCTATCGGCGGCAGGAAATTATCGATGTGGTCAACCTCCTCCGGGTCATCGACAACCCGCACGATACGATAGCGTTAGTCGGGGTCTTACGCTCACCCCTGGGCGGTATGGCGGACGGGGACCTACTGGCTCTCCAACAGGTAGAGGGGTTGGACTATCAGCAACGAGAACGGCTGTCGGGCTGGAACCATCCCCAGGCGAAGATGGTGACGCAGCTCTACGAGCGATTGGCCGAGCTGCATCAGCTCGCGCCTGTGAGGCCTGTGCCTGACGCCATTGATTTGATCTTCGAACGATTGCCGGTTCTCGAGTTGGCCGCGGCATCGCTCCACGGTGAGCAAGCCGTAGCCAATTTACGAAAGACCAGAGATATGGCCGAAGCATTGGCCGACCGTCCCCATCTGACGTTGACCGGGTTCGTCGACTTAATGATGACCAGGGTGGATGAACAGCCCGATGAGGCAGAGAGCGCGTTGGCCGAGGAATCACTCGACGCCGTTCGAGTGTTGACCATCCATAAGGCCAAAGGATTGGAATTTCCTGTGGTCATTCTTCCCGGCCTGCACCAGGGTTCCAAGAATCTCCGCAAGGGACCGTCCATCCATCATGATTGGTCGAGTCGCTGTTATAGCCTGCAGATGGGAGGCCAGTCGAACCTCGGAGCCCTGCTGGTGGACATGAAGATGGCGGCGCGGGAAGAGGCAGAGCAGAGACGACTGCTCTATGTCGGGATGACCAGGGCGCGGGATCTGCTGGTGTTATCAGGTGGACAGACCAGCAAGCCGGGACATGACACGGTCCTTTCTCTGCTCGGTGAGGCACTATCGGGTGAGCCGACGTCATCGATGGATGGGCAGATTTGCATCGGAACAAGCCGCCTCACGCGTGTCATCACGCAGGCCACGGTGGCCGCGAGACGTCATAAGCCGGAGCCGCGATTGGCGGTCGCTCCTGCTCCTGCCCTTGGCCCGATTCTGATTCGTCGCCAGGCGCGGCAGGTCGAGTGGGAGCAGCGCCGAATGACGCCGCGACGACTGACTCCGTCTGGTCTGGTAGGTAGCAAGCCCGAGACCCAGTTGCCTCGGACGGTCTCTACGCGTGATGCTGATCTGGCCCGCTTGATCGGAGTCTGTGCTCATGCGGTGCTCGAACAGTGGGATTTTACGAGGCCTCGTTTCGACATCGGTGTGGTGATTGAACAGGCCTGTCGTCGTTATGTCGCACAGGATCATCCTCAATTGATGGCTGCCGTGATGGAGGATCTCACCGATCTTTTTGAAAACTTTCGTTCAGCAGAGCCCTACGCAAGGCTGCAACGTGCGACGGTGCTGGGACGAGAAGTCCCTTTCGTCATGCCTGTGGGAGAGGATCAGATGATGGAAGGGGTGATAGACGTGATTTACCGGCTTGACGACCGGATCTGGATTGCCGACTATAAGACGGACGATGTGGCAGCGGCTGATGCCCAGACCAGGGCCGATCGCTATCGGTCCCAAGCGGACAGATATTCGCGTGCCGTCGCGAGTGCGTTAGGTTTGTCGTCTCTTTCGTTTCAGTTTATTTTCTTACGGCCAGGTATCGCCGTGAATGTCTAGGAGGAGGCTGCTCATGAACGCCAGATTTGTCAGTGTCATTGCAGTATGGTTCCTCACAGCTTGCACAAGTCCGCTATCGAAGCCGCTCACAGTATTGCAGGCTCCTGCAGGAGTCTCTCCTGTCGTGGCAACGCAACTCGATAAGGGCAATGCGTTGTTCGCAGAGCAGAAGTGGGCCGAGGCTGAGCAGATCTATCGTCAAGCCATCGCCACCGAGCCGACATTGGCTGAAGCACATTATAATTTAGCGGCGACTCTTCATCGTGCAGGCAAGACCGCCGAAGCCAAGAAGCATTACATGGAAGCAGCGAGTCTGGCCCCAGGGAACAAGGTTATCTGGGATGCACCGCCCCTTCGTGCGCGTACCTTCAACGATGACCTCAGCAAGAAATCGTATCTAGATCCTAAGCCCTATTAGCCATCGCGAGGAATTCCTGCGATGTCACGTTCCCCACGGCCATTGTCTGTTTCGCCGGAAGAATTCGAGGCCTGGATCCAGGAGGCGCTCGCTGAATTGCCGCCGCCATTTGCATCGCTCGCCGAAGAAGTCTCCATCGTGGTCGAGGAAGAGCCTTCTGTCGAAGTCCTGAAGGATCTTGAATTGGAATCAGAAGACGATCTACTGGGGCTGTATCAAGGGATCCCGATCGACGAGACCTCATTCTTCCAGCCCGGCGGTGAGCTTCCGGCCCGTATTGCCATCTATCGAGGGCCAATTTTGCGCCTCTGCCGGACTAAGGCCGAAGTGATTCTTGAGGTTCGCGACACGGTGGTCCATGAACTGGGACACCATGTCGGGCTCGATGACGAGGAGATGCCGTACTGACAGGATGCTGAAAAAGTCCGCCAGCGTCGTTCTCGCCTCATCGAAATCCTCAACGTACCCCTGAGGGTACGCCTCCGGTTTCGACTCGTCTGCGGCCTTGCTGGACGGTCTTTTTGAGCATCCTGAGGCTAGATAGCCTCACACTCTGCGGAATAGTGAGCCGAGAGTCTTGGTCGTCTACTAAGTCAGTCGTGGCGCTCGGCGCTGATAACCGAGGACAAGCATGAAGACTCCAACCAGGATCATGGGGAAAGAGAGAAGCTGGCCCATTGAGAAAGATCCTAGGACGAATCCGAGGTGTGCGTCCGGCTCGCGAAAGAACTCCACGATCATCCGGCAGACGCCATAACCGCCGATGAATCCCCAGAAGAGGGTGCCAGGAGGCGGCATCGTCTTCGCGATGATCCATAAGACGGTAAATAACAAGATTCCCTCAAGACCTGCCTCGTAGAGTTGAGAGGGGTGGCGGCAGGCAGGCCCTCCATTTGGAAACACCATGCACCAGTCGACATCGGTAGCTCGCCCGTACAATTCACCATTGATGAAATTGCCGAGCCGCCCAAACCCGAGCCCGATCGGGGTGGCGGCTGCTGCTAAATCTGCGACGGTGTAAGCAGGAATGCCCTGGCGTTTACTAAACCAAAATAATGCGACGATGACGCCGAGTAGGCCTCCGTGGAAGGACATCCCCCCCTCCCAGACTGCGAGGATTTTGATCGGATGCTGTGAGTAGTATGAAAAGTTATAGAAAAGCGTATAGCCGATCCGCCCTCCGATGAAGACCCCTAACGCAGCCCACACGACCATATCGTAGATTTGATCTTTTGTGAGGGGCAGTCCCTTCGAACTCACTCGACGCATAATCAAAAAATAGGCGCCCGTCAGTCCGATCAGATACATCAGACCGTACCAGCGAAATTGGAGCGGCCCCAGCTCAAGAAAGACGGGACTGATGGAGGGGTAGGGGATTGCGTGCAAGATATTCATGTATGCCTCATGTGGCCTGTTGGCAGGATAATAGGTGAGGATCTTGATCATTGCAAGCACGTGGATGAACGACGGGGAATATGCCTTCTGATCGTTGCTAGAGGCCAGTTTGCGGCCACTGATACTTTCGTATGTTGGTTTTCTGTCACGCCTGTGTTGCGATCTGTGAGGAAAACACAACTGAGAATTAATGACTCTTAATCATCGGGCGAAGACAGCATCGAATTGTGGGATATTTTCGTGGTTATTCGTCTGGCATGGTTACTGCTGAAGAGCATATACATGACTGTGCAGCGGGCCGACAATCATGTTTCTCATTTAACCGTTTCAAGGAGGTTCACCATGTCAGACCAGGGACGTCAGGTCGCAAAGGTTGCAGCGTTGGTGGCAGGTGGGGCGGTGATCGGAGCGGGGATTGGATTACTCTTTGCGCCGCAAACGGGAGTTGAAACCAGGCGTGATGTCGGTCGTTATGCGAAGAAGGCCCAATTACAGGCGACTCGCTGGGGCCGATCGGTCCAATCCGGGGTGAAAGAAGTGATGGATCGCAGCAAGGCTCTTATCCAAAAGGACGAGCAGAGACCGCGGATTGAAGCGGTCTAATTGAAGCGGTTCGCGCAGCGAAGAAACTGATGGCGCAAACAGCTTGTAGTCTGGCTGTTTGCGCCGCAACACTGGCCTTGACCGACCTGGACCCCGATGCTAGAGTCCGGCCACTGCGGCTTTTGCTGCCGGAGTGGCGAAATTGGCAGACGCAAGGGACTTAAAATCCCTCGGTTCCAAAAGGACCATGCCGGTTCAATCCCGGC
>JAUSMA010000019.1 GCA_030645475.1 Nitrospirota bacterium | reverse complement strand
GTTCCCTCCTGTGGATGGACACATGCCTGCGCATATGTAAGTTCTGGTCAAGTCTATCTAACAAGCAGTTGGCAATCTGTTCACAATTGCTCACATTCGAATATTTCATGCAGGGAACGGCTTCGTGGTTGCCTTGCTCATAATGAACGACGTTTCGGTGAATTCGACGTCCACTTACTTTGGCGCACTCGGCTGAAATGCGACGTCCGTGACCTTGTTTTCCTGGTCCACTAAGAGTACGGCGGCATCGCCTTTGGACAGCGTCGCCAGCCTCGGCTGAACGAGCGAACGTACCTTGTACGAGTGCTTTTTGCCGTCCTCGGTCCGAATGACAATGATATTGTTCTTCAAGGGCTTCAGGATTTTTCCTGTGACCTGTTCGAGGTTGCCCTTGAGAGGAGACTTCTGCTGCCCGAGGTCCGCCGCCCGATGCACTGACTCCACGCTCCCCATCGTCACGTCGACGATCTTATCCAATTCGTCGATGAGAAAAATGACGTCTGCTCCGACGGGAATCGATGCGACCTTACTTTTTGCAACCGGCCGGATGAGGTGCGTCTCTTCTTTCCCCTCAGTGGTACGAATCACCGCCTTATCGTGTCCGGTCGGCATCGGTTCGGCGAGCCGTCCGTGAACCACACGATGGTGACTGGCCTCACCGGCTTTATGCACATCGACCAGCAGATTCTGATCGTTGACGGTGATCTCGATCAGATCTCCTACTTTCAGTTCCGGCAATCCCTTATCCTTGCGCACGTTCATGGGGATATATCGAGGCTGCCCCTCGCCGATATTGATTTTGGCCTGGTCGCTTCTGATTTCCTCTACCGTGCCGAGAAGCACGCGGTTCTCGGAAAGCAGCTGAGGGTCAGTCCCCTGCACTTCGGCAGCATGAGCAACGGGTCCCGTTGCGATGAGCCAGATGGTGAGGACTGCCAGCAGCCAGAGAGTATGTGGTGTCATGAGTTCTCCTTTCGATTTCGCTAACGTGAATGTTCAGTGTTCCACTGCACCACCGGGAAGCATCACAATGGGATCGAGACTATGGCCACGTCTCTCTCCCGATAAGGCAAGAAGCCGCTAGGGCTCTGAGTCGGATTACGATGCTGATGTTATGCCTTTCGAGCTGGAGGCGTCTGATCAATAGTGCTCAGATGTGAGGAATTGACTCAGCCTGAGAGGACGGGTGAAGTCTCTGTCTGGATGGAAACGTGAAAAGTCGTGGAACCCCAACTATTGCGGCGGTGCTTGAAGAAAATCTGCGATCCGGCGTCGACTCTCTGGGCCGGTCACTAACTCCATATGTCCCACCCGCAAGCGCTGAGTGGTGACATGGAAGGCCTTCTCATAGGCCGCAGGCAGGGAGGCAGACTTCAGGGTGACCGACCCGTCTCCATCCTCGTTCACGATGTCCGGGTCGAGATCGGGAAGACGCGTCTTGAACTGATCGGTATCGAACAGGACATTGCCCCGGTCCTGTCCTGCCTCCTCCGGTATCCAGACGCCTCCCGCCAGGGTGCGCTGCCCCTCCGCCGCGAGATAGAGGACAGGAATCGGTCGATGGTTCGGCGTGGCGAGGGGAGCATGGAGCCGATCCAGGAAGCGTTGCGATCGATCCAGCCAGTAGGAGGTGTAGGTCTCGCGACGGTTGATGGTCTGGGCCGGCGCAGATCCTGTGTTCTTCATCAAGCCCCATCCCTGGCCGCGCCAATTGGCCGCTGTGCGAATTCGTCCCGCCATTGGTTGTTGCGCAGGCGCCAGCAAGACATCCGCCTCCGACAGCGGCAGCATATAGTAGGAGGCGGGAAACGACGCCATCGCCTGTTGATGCAAAATCGAGCGGTTGAGACCGATCAGCCGGCCATACTGCATGTTGCGAAAGGCCCATATGGACCCCAGGTAGGGCACACCCGCCATGACGACCTTCTCGGCTTGCCTCGCGCCCTCCCAGGTTTCAACCGCCTCGTCCGGCTCTTGATCGCCGTATCGAAGATAGTAACTGACGATCAAGCCGCCCATGCTATGGGCGACGAGGGCGATATGCGTTGTGCCTTCGGAATGGAGACGCTCGATCTCCCTGCGCAACAGCCGGACGGCATCCATGAGATCCAGCCGCCAGTCGTAATTCAAGGAAGAGACCGACAGCTGCCCTTGATGCAGCCGGCCCAGCTCATCGAGGAGAGGACGATACAACTCGAACGAATAGAGCCAGGGGATCACCCTGACTTCATCGAGGATCCCGGCCGGGCGGAGAGCCGTCCCGTCGAGCCCCAGTTCGGGCAACGGCAGCGTCAGCGATTCGTCGCCCCCGAGGGCTTGCGATGCGATGACCCAAAGGAGGTTCCCATTATCGACGCGCGCGAGCTTGGTCCCGTAATAGCCCGCCACCACGATGACGGCAGAGCGTGGCTTCAGCTTGGGGGCCATCTGAGTGGGCGCGGTCACGCAGGCTGTGAAGGCGAATATGAAGAGAGAGGCGGCAGCGGCATGCCACGTCATGGTATCTCAACCGATCAGGCTCGATGGTCGTATCCGCTCGTTATTTCTTGTGGGTCCCTCTTGACTTGTCTGTCGCGCTGTTTCCCTCTTCGGGGCGCGGCAGATTATAATATTCGTAGACCGTGACGATCCATTCCCGATTCGACATGTCGGGCCACTGATCTTTGGAGAAGCCAGGGGCATGTTTGAGGTCCTTCTTGCTCACGTCGAGGACGAGGTGTTTTTGGTCATCGCTTACGTGCATCGCCTCCCACGGTACGGCAAAATACTTGTCTCCGATCCCTAGAAACCCGCCAAATTCCAGCACGACATATTCAATGTCTCCTTCCAGCGGGTCAATGACGAGGTCTTTGATATCCCCGAGCTTCTTGCCTTCGGTATCTTGGACCTTGGCCCCGATCAGATTGCTGGCCTTCAGCACGCCGCTCTTGTCGCGCGCGGCGATGGAGGGATTGAGGGTGAAGGTGGTACAGAGAGCCACTACGGCGAACGCGACCCACAACTTTGTCGTCGTCTTCTTCCTTCTGAACAACGTTCTTCTTCCGCAGTTCCCATTCGAGGGGAATGATCGGTCATGACATTAAAGCACGCGTAGAAATGCCACCAGGTCCTGCTTCTCTGCCGCCGTCAATTGAGTCCCCAATACCAGGTTGAAGAACTCGACGGTATCCTCCAGGGTAAGCAACCGCCCATCGTGCAAGTAGGGGGACGAATCCTTGATGCCGCGTAAGGGAAAGGTTTTGATGGGGCCATCGGCGCTTGCCATGCGTCCATTGATCATCCGCGGCTTATAAAAGCGCTCCACCTTTAAATTGTGCATGGAATTGTCTGTGTAATAGGGCGCCTGGTGGCAACTCGCGCATGTCGCTTTGCCGAAGAACAGATCCTGCCCTCGCTTCTCGGCTGCCGTGGCTTTCGTGGGATTCAATTTGCCGTCGATGCCGAGTTTTGGGGCCGGGGGGAAGTCCAGGAGTTCCTGAAATTCTGCCATGAAGTGCACCTGGCTGCCCCGCTCGAGAATGTTGATGCCTTTTTTGGCCGCGATGACGGGGTCGCCGTCGAAGTAGGCCGCGCGTTGTTCGAACTCCGTGAAATCCTCCACGCTTTTCAGCGCCCGTTGCGAGCCGAACAGCCGCTGAATGTGCAGGCCGCGCAACGTCGGGGTATCAAGCCGATGGCGGAACTCCTGAGGGCGGACATCTCCAGCCAGATGGGTGCCGGCATTCGTGTGGCCGTTCGCATGACAGTCGAAGCAGGCCACGCCACGGCTGGGACGCAGGGTGCGGCGATCTTCAGTCTGGTTGAACTGTTGCTGTGGGAATGCGGTGACGAGCAGGCGAAGGCCTTCGAGTTGTTTCGGATTCAGGATCCCGTTGAAAAGTTCATAATAGTTGTCGAGGGTCACCAATTTGCCGCGGGACAGGTCACCGAGATCCGTCCTGGTCGTGAGGTAGATGGGGGCCGGAAACTCAGGCAAGAAATGGTCCGGCAGATCGAATTCCAGATCGAAGCGAGTGAGATCACGGCCCTCCTGCTTCTGCATCTCCTGGATATGGAACGTGGGAAATACCATCCCCCCTTCAGGATGGTTGGGGTGAGGAAGAGGAAAAAATCCAGCCGGAAACGCATTCTTTTCCCGGATCTCTTCGGGGCTCATGGCCTGAAGTGTTTCCCAGGTCGTCCCCTGCTGAAGTTTGACTCGTATCCCTTCCTGGACCGGCTTGCCTCGGGACATCGTGGCGTCTTTGGCCGGGCGATTCGCGAGGTCGTAGCGCTCGTTGAGCAGATCCATCTGCCGCTTCATGGTCTCAGGCTTCGCGGCGTTCATGCGCGCGATGACGGCCGCCACGTCCTCCTTGAGATCGACGGG
>JAUSMA010000018.1 GCA_030645475.1 Nitrospirota bacterium | reverse complement strand
CCGACCCTGGCTTTCGCTCGCCTTCGCCACTTCGTCGTAGCTGATGAACTTGGCCATACCCTTATCCGCGCTCACCTTGGTCAAGGCCGCGGTCAACGTCGTCTTGCCGTGGTCCACATGTCCGATCGTCCCGATATTCACATGCGGCTTCCGCCGCTCATATTTCGCCTTCGCCATAACCGCTCCTTCCGTCCTGCTCAAAAGTCAATCAGACTACTCGCCCCGATACTTCGCGATGATCGCCTCTGAAATCTGCCGAGGCACCGGATCGTACCGGTCGAATTCCATACTATACGTTGCGCGCCCCTGCGTGCGAGACCGAAGATCGGTTGCATATCCAAACATTTCGCTGAGCGGCACCGAGGCATCAATCACCTGCGCAGCAGCCCGAGACTTCATACCTTGAATCTTGCCGCGGCGGCCGTTCAGATTCCCGATCACATCGCCCATAAAATCCTGAGGAACCACAACCTCAACCTTCATGATCGGCTCAAGAAGAACAGGATCAGCCCTCTTACAAGCGTCGATAAATGCCATGGAACCGGCGATCTTAAAGGCCATTTCATTCGAGTCTACATCGTGAAACGATCCATCGATCACCGTAACCTTGACATCGCGAAGCGGGTAGCCGGCGATGACGCCGGAGTCTAGCCGCTCCTTCACACCCTTTTCGATTGCCGGGATAAATTCCCTAGGAATAGATCCACCGACGGTCTTATTAATAAACTCCAACCCCTTACCGGACTCAGCCGGCTCGACCGTCAACACGACATGGCCATACTGACCACGGCCACCCGTCTGCTTGACGTACTTCGCCTCCGCCTCGGCCTTCCTACGAATCGTTTCCCTAAAGGCGACCTCCGGCTTTCCGACATTAGCCTCAACCTTAAACTCACGCATCATGCGATCGACGATGATCTCGAGGTGCAACTCACCCATTCCCGCGATGATGGTCTGAGCGGTCTCCTCATCCGTCTTGACCCGGAAAGATGGATCTTCCTGCGCCAGCTTCTGGAGCGCGAAACCCATCTTCTCTTGATCCTGCTTGGTCTTCGGTTCAATCGCCATGGCGATGACCGGCTCAGGGAATTTCATGACTTCAAGCAGAACCGGCTGCTTTTCATCCGCTAGCGTATCTCCGGTCGTCGCCCCTTTTAATCCGACCGCCGCCACAATGTCACCCGCATAGGCCACATCGATGTCTTCGCGCTTGTTTGCATGCATCTTCAGGAGACGCCCAACCCGATCCTTCGTCCCCTTCGTCACGTTCGCAACGGAAGTCCCCGTCTTCAACGTGCCAGAGTAGACCCGCAGAAACGTGAGCTGGCCAGCAAACGGATCCGTCATAATCTTGAAAGCGAGAGCGGCGAACGGCTCACTATCCGAGGGAAACCGCTTCACTTCCTTCTCGGTATTCGGATCGACCCCGGTCACAGACTCGACATCCAGCGGAGACGGAAGGAAATCAACGACCCCGTCCAACAACTGCTGAACACCCTTATTCTTGAAAGCCGTTCCACAGAGAACCGGCGTCATCTTCATCGACAGCACACCGGCACGAATGGCTCGACGAATTTCCTCTTCGGACAACGGCTGGCCATTCAAATACTTATCCATCGCCTGCTCATCGAACTCAGCGACGGCATCAACCATCTTGGCGCGATATTCATTGGCCCGATCAAGGAGGTCTGCCGGAATCTCATCGATTTTATACTTGGCGCCAAGCGTCTCATCGTCATACACGTAGGCCTTCATCGTGATGAGATCGATAGACCCACGATACTCCGACTCTTTACCAATCGGAATTTGAATCGGAATTGGATTGGCCCCAAGCCGGTCGATCATCGTCTGGACACTGGTATAGAAATCCGCGCCGATGCGATCCATCTTATTCATGAACGCAATGCGAGGCACACTATACTTATCAGCCTGCCGCCAGACCGTTTCGGACTGCGGCTCAACCCCCTGCACAGAGTCAAACACCGCTACAGCCCCATCCAACACCCTGAGAGAGCGCTCGACTTCAATCGTGAAATCGACGTGCCCTGGAGTGTCGATAATATTAATACGATGATCGCGCCAGAAACAGGTTGTAGCTGCAGCCGTAATCGTGATGCCGCGCTCACGCTCCTGCTCCATCCAGTCCATCGTGGCTGCGCCCTCGTGCACCTCACCGATCTTATGCGAAATCCCGGTGTAATAGAGAATGCGCTCGGTCGTCGTCGTTTTACCGGCATCAATGTGGGCCATAATGCCGATGTTGCGAGTTTTTTCTAATGGTGATTGACGTGCCACGAAGATCCCCTAAAAATACACATGCCGCAAACAAGGCCGATGAAATACTGCAACCTACAAGCACCCGCATAGGCGGATCGCAGTACGGCCCAGCTGCAGCACAGAAAAATCCTACCAGCGATAATGCGCGAACGCCTTATTGGCCTCCGCCATTCGATGCACATCTTCCCGCTTCTTCACCGCCGCACCCGTGTTATTCGACGCATCAAGCAGCTCAGCTGCAAGCTTCTCCCGCATGCTCTTGCCGCCGCGAGTCCGCGAATACTCCGCCAGCCACCTGAGAGCCAGCGACATCCGGCGTGCCGGGCGAATTTCAACAGGCACCTGATACGAAGCGCCACCCACCCGACGCGACTTCACTTCGACAACCGGCTTGACATTATCGATCGCCGTCCGAAACACCTTGAGCGGATCACTACCAGTCTTCTCCTGAATGACATCGAAGGCGCCGTAGCAAATACGCTCGGCCGTACTCTTCTTGCCACCAGACATCAGGATATTCAAAAATTTCCCGACGAGCTTATCCCGATATCGTACGTCAGGGAGCGGATCGCGCTGATCTAAAAATCTAGTTCTTGGCATGTGTCATTCACTCTCTCGTTACCAACTGAGACAATCTATCTACCCCTACTTTGGACGCTTCGCTCCGTACTTCGAACGGCTCTGCTTACGATCCGCCACACCGACAGCGTCAAGGGCACCTCTGACGATGTGATAACGCACACCAGGCAAGTCCTTCACACGACCACCGCGCACAAGCACAATGGAGTGCTCTTGCAGATTGTGGCCGACGCCGGGGATGTACGTCGTCACTTCCATCCCGTTGGTCAACCGGACGCGCGCAACTTTACGCAGCGCCGAGTTCGGTTTTTTCGGAGTTGAGGTGTAAACACGGAGGCAGACACCGCGCTTCTGCGGGCAGGACTTGAGCGCAGGGCTCTTCGTCTTCGCATGCGCCAGCTTGCGGCCTTTTCTGACTAACTGATTAATCGTTGGCATTAGTTCGTCACTCTCATCTTCAGCACAGTTTGACTGCTCTGCTCAACTCTTCAAGTGTAAAGCCCGCGGATTATAGTGATCATCCGCCGCGGTGTCAAGTCACATTCAACGCCGCATGGATTATGAGCGCGCAGGCCCTTCCGATCCCGCTCCCACCCCTTCATGCGTCAACGCCGCTGCCTCTCCCTGACCCGCAATCACCGGCTCCGGCTTGGGGCTAATGACGAATGTGTCGCGATATTCGTCGAAGCCCGTTCCTGCCGGGATCAAACGACCGACAATGACATTCTCCTTCAGTCCTAGCAGCTTGTCTTCGCGTCCATTGATCGCCGCTTCCGTCAAGACACGGGTGGTCTCCTGGAATGAAGCCGCAGAAATGAAACTATCCGTAGTCAGCGCTGCCTTGGTAATACCAAGTAGGACAGGCTTCCCGAGTCCTGGCTGGCCGCCCCGCGCCACGACTCGCTCATTCTCCTCATCGAACAACATCTTACTGACCTGGCTGCCCGGCAGGAACTCCGTATCGCCAGGATCTTCGATTCGAACCTTGCGCAACATCTGCCGCACAATAATCTCGATATGCTTGTCGTTGATCGTCACGCCTTGCAGGCGATACACATCCTGCACTTCATCGACGAGATACTTCTGCAGCTCGTTCGGGCCCAGCACGTCGAGGATGTCGTGCGGGTTCGCCGATCCGTCCATCAACGGCTCACCGGCCCTCACCCAATCGCCCTCATGCACGTTGACGTGTTTACCCTTAGGAATAAAATATTCCTTCACGTCGCCCATCTTATTATTGACCAGCACCTTGCGCATGCCCTTCACGAAACCGTCGTAGGAAATTTCACCGTCGATTTCGCTGATGACCGCCGTCTCCTTCGGCTTCCGGGCCTCGAACAACTCAGCGACGCGAGGCAGACCTCCCGTGATGTCCTTCGTCTTGGTCGTCTCACGAGGAATCTTCGCCAACACATCACCAGGCGTCACGAGTGCGCCTTTTTCGACGAAAATATGCGCGCCGACCGGGAGCAGATAGCGGGCCACGTTCGCCGCCGCGGCAACCTTGGCTGTCTTCCCGCTCTCATCCTTGACGGATACGCGAGGGCGCAACGTCGCGCCACTATGCTCGACGATGACCTTGCGGGAGAGACCGGTCACTTCGTCGAACTCTTCCTTCATCGTGATACCTTCCACGATGTCTCCATACGCAACCCTGCCGCCCACCTCAGTCAAAATGGTCAATGAGTAAGGGTCCCACTCCACCAATTTCTGACCCAACTCGATGCGACCGCCATCCTTCACCTTGATCTTGGCGCCATAGACGACCGAATACTTTTCGCGTTCACGCCCGCTCTCATCGGCAACGGCGATCTTCGCATTCCGGTTCATGACGACCCATTCGCCTTCTTTATTCTGAACCGCAATGCCGGCGTTATGAACGTCGGCATTTTTCTTGGCGTCGAAGCTCATAAACTTGATCGTACCGGCATGTTTCGACTCGGTCACGGTCTGCTCAACCACCTTGCTCGCCGTTCCTCCGATGTGGAACGTCCGCATAGTCAGCTGTGTTCCCGGCTCACCGATCGATTGCGCTGCAATGACACCGACCGGTTCGCCCTTTTCGACCAACCGCCCGCGGGCCAAGTCGCGCCCATAACAGGAGCGACACACTCCGCGTCGCGATTGACAGGTCAGCACCGAACGAATCTTCACGCGGTCGACCGCGGCTTCCACGATCGCCTTGGTGCGGTCTTCATCGATCTCTTCGTTGAAGGAGACGATGATCTCACCCGTGACAGGATCACGGATATCTTCCGCCGCCAAACGACCCAATACGCGTTCTTCGATCGGCTGGATAATTTCGCCACCTTCGACCAAGGCACTCACAATGATGCCATCGGTGGTGCCGCAATCGATCTCGTTGATAATCACATCTTGCGCGATATCGACCAACCGACGCGTGAGATAACCGGAGTTGGCTGTCTTCAACGCCGTGTCGGCCAATCCCTTACGGGCACCGTGCGTCGAAATGAAGTACTGCAACACCGTCAAGCCTTCGCGGAAGTTGGCGGTAATCGGCGTCTCGATGATTTCACCGGACGGCTTGGCCATCAATCCGCGCATACCACCCAGCTGACGGATCTGCTGCGAACTACCACGAGCGCCCGAGTCTGCCATCATGAAGATCGGATTAAAGGACTCGGCCTTATTCGGGTCACCACCCGCGCCTAGCTCCTTCATCATTTCATTCGCGATTTGTTCGGTCACGTGGGCCCAGATATCGATCACCTTATTGTAACGTTCACCGTTAGTGATCAATCCCTCGGCATATTGCCGCTCGATCTCAGTCACTTCATGCTGCGCCTTCCCAAGCAACTCCTGTTTCTTGGTCGGGATATGCATATTGTCGATGCAGATCGAGATACCTGCCCGCGTGGCATAATGGAATCCCAGGTCCTTGACCTTGTCGAGGAACGTGACGGTCTCACGATGTCCGCACTGGCGATACACCGTATCGATCAGCTTCGTCATTTCCTTCTTGGTCATGAGCTTGTTCGCGTTGGCGAACGGCATGTCAGCAGGAAGCACTTCCGACAGAATGACTCGCCCGACCGTGGTCTGAACGAGCGCGCCCTCGACCCGTACCTTAATTCGTGCATGCACTTCCAAAGCTTCTGCGTCGAATGCAATGCGCACTTCTTCCGGCGAGCCGAATAATTTACCCTCGCCCTTACAGCCGCCACGCTCTTTCGTCAGCCAATAACAACCGAGCACCATGTCTTGCGACGGCACCGCGATCGGTTTGCCGTTCGCAGGCGAGAGGATGTTATTGATCGACATCATCAGCACGCGTGCCTCGACCTGCGCTTCAACCGACAGCGGAACGTGGACCGCCATCTGGTCTCCGTCGAAGTCGGCGTTGAACGCGGCACAGACCAGCGGATGCAGCCGAATGGCCTTGCCTTCGACCAAAACGGGGTCGAACGCCTGAATACCGAGACGGTGCAATGTGGGTGCACGGTTCAGCAGCACGGGATGCTCGCGGATAACCTCATCCAGTACGTCCCATACTTCCGGCCGTTCTTTTTCAACCAAACGCTTGGCACTCTTGATCGTCGTTGCCGCACCTCGCTCCTCCAACTTATGGAAGATAAAGGGCTTGAAGAGTTCGAGCGCCATCTTCTTCGGCAAACCGCATTGGTGCAGGCGAAGTTCCGGTCCCACGACAATGACAGTTCGGCCAGAATAATCGACCCGTTTACCGAGCAGGTTCTGACGGAAACGCCCCTGCTTGCCCTTCAGCATGTCGCTCAATGACTTGAGCGGCCGCTTATTCGGCCCACGAATCGCACGACCGCGCCGGCCGTTATCGAAGAGAGCATCGACCGCTTCCTGCAACATCCGCATTTCGTTTCGAATAATCACGCCCGGCGCCTTCAGTTCGATCAAACGCTTCAAACGATTGTTCCGGTTGATGACGCGGCGATACAGATCGTTCAGGTCCGAGGTCGCAAATCGTCCGCCGTCTAGCGGCACAAGTGGACGCAACTCAGGAGGCAACACCGGGATGACATCCATGATCATCCATTCGGGCATGTTCCCGGACTTGCGGAACGCCTCGATGACCTTCAACTGCTTCGCATATTTCTTCTTCAACGCCGCGGAAGCAGATGTCTTCGCCTTGGCCTTGATCTCATCCCACTTGGCCGTGATATCAATCTTACGGAGCAACTCACGGATGGCATCGGCACCGATACCGACCTTGTAGGAGCCGGGGCTGTATTCAGATTGGAGAGAGCGAAGCTTTTCCTCCGAGACCAGCTCCTTTTCCGTCAAGTCAGTCGATCCTGGATCGACGCAGACATAGCTCTCGAAATAGAGGATCCGTTCCAGTCCCTTCAAGCTCATATCGAGCAAGGTTCCGATCCGGCTCGGCACTCCCTTGAGAAACCAAATGTGCGCCACCGGCGCCGCGAGCTCGATATGGCCCATGCGCTCTCGGCGGACTTTAGACTGAATGACCTCGACGCCGCACTTGTCGCAGACGATTCCGCGGTGCTTCATCCGCTTATACTTACCGCAGTTGCATTCCCAATCCTTGATCGGACCGAAAATCTTCGCACAAAACAGTCCATCTTTTTCCGGCTTAAACGACCGGTAATTGATGGTCTCCGGCTTCTTCACCTCGCCGTACGACCACGACCGAATTTTTTCGGGCGACGCGATCTTGATCCGCATCGAATCGAATGAAACCGCATCGCGCGGCTTCTCAAATAATGTATAGACGCCTTCCAAAGTAGTGACCTCCTCTGATGCCGGCCGCACAGGCCGGCACACAAATGGGTTAGTCTTGCGACTTAACCAGTTCGACGTCGAGCCCTAAACTCTGCAACTCTTTGACTAAGACGTTAAACGACTCGGGCAATCCAGGCTCCAGGAATGGCTCACCCTTCACGATCGCTTCATACATCCGCGATCGGCCCGGCACGTCGTCAGACTTCACCGTCAAGAACTCTTGCAGCGTGGACGCGGCACCGTAAGCCTGCAACGCCCAGACTTCCATTTCTCCCAACCGCTGGCCGCCGAATTGCGCCTTACCACCGAGCGGCTGCTGGGTGACGAGCGAATAAGGACCGATCGACCGGGCGTGAATCTTGTCGTCCACCAAGTGGTGCAACTTCAAGACATACATGTAGCCGACCGTCACGGGACTGCCGAACATTTCACCGGTTCGACCGTCCATCAGCATCGTTTGCCCGCTGGGCGGAAGACCTGCTTTTTTGAGCAAATCCTTAATTTCTGCTTCTGACGCTCCGTCGAACACCGGACTCGCCACCTTGATTCCCAGCGCCTTGGCAGCCCAGCCCAGGTGAGTCTCGAGGATCTGACCGACGTTCATACGTGACGGCACACCGAGCGGATTGAGCACAATTTCAACCGGCGTCCCGTCCGGCAAACAGGGCATATCCTCTTCGGGCAAGACCCGAGAGACTACGCCTTTATTGCCGTGCCGTCCGGCCATCTTGTCGCCGACCTGAATCTTGCGCTTCATCGAGACGTAAACCTTGACGAGCTTGATCACGCCAGGCGGCAACTCATCACCCCGCTTCAGGCGTCCGACCTTCTCGTCATACAGCGTCTGTAGAATCTCGATCTGTTCCTTCGCCCGTCGTTCGACATCTTCCAGCTCTTTTTGCTCATCCGGATCGCTCAGAATGATGTACCGGACCGTCTCGTCCGGCAGCCGCTTGAGAATCTCTGCAGTCAGCTTGCCCTTCTTCTTCAGAATGACATCGCCGCTCTCAGGATCCATCAAGTCACGACCGACCACTTTCCCAAGCAGGAGCTTTCGGATCTTCTTCGTTTTTTCTTCATCGATGATACGGAGCTCTTCGTGATGGTCACGCTGAAGCTTCATCGCATCTTCGCTTTCGATACTCTTGGATCGTTCGTCCTTATCGAGGCCCTTGCGCGAGAAGATTTTCACATCGACCACGATACCCTCGACGCCCGGCGGCACCGTGAGCGACGTATCCTTCACATCTCCGGCTTTTTCACCGAAGATAGCCCGCAACAGCTTCTCTTCCGGCGTGAGCTGGGTTTCGCCCTTTGGCGTCACCTTCCCGACCAGAATATTGCCAGGCTTCACTTCAGCCCCGATACGAATGATGCCGCTTTCGTCGAGATCGCGAAGCGCTTCTTCTCCGACATTCGGAATATCGCGGGTGATGTCTTCCTTCCCGAGCTTGGTGTCGCGGGCCTCAACCTCGAACTCCTCAATGTGAATCGAGGTAAACGCATCTTCCCGCACGAGCTTTTCGCTCAGCAGAATGGCATCTTCGAAGTTATATCCGCCCCACGGCATGAAGGCGACAAGAATGTTTTTGCCTAGGGCCAATTCGCCGTGATCAATGGCAGGACCGTCCGCCAAGACCTGCCCAACCTTCACCGGCTGCCCGAGCCGAACCACAGGCGTCTGCGTGATCGTCGTATTCTGATTCGATCGCTGAAACTTGATCAAGTCGTACACGTCTAAGCCGGCATCGTTCCGCTTCCGATTTTCTTTGGAGTCGGCACGTACCACGACCCTCGTGGCATCTACACTTTCCACCACACCGGCCCGCTTGGCCTGCACCACATAACCAGAATCACGCGCAACGACCGCTTCCATACCCGTCCCGACTAACGGGGATTCGGACACCAGCAACGGCACAGCTTGACGCTGCATGTTCGATCCCATCAAGGCACGGTTGGCGTCGTCATGCTCCAAGAAGGGCACCAATGCCGTCGCCACGCTCACCACCTGCTTCGGCGACACATCCATATATTCGATTTTGTCGGATGTGGCAGTCACAAAGTCTCCGGCAGAGCGCGCAGAAATGGTTTCGGACAGCAAGCGGCCGGATGCATCGATCGGCGAGTTCGCCTGAGCGATGATGTACTTGTCCCCTTCGATCGCGGAAAGAAACTCGATCTCGTCCGTCACTCTCCCCTTCACCACTTTGCGATAGGGCGCCTCAATAAATCCGAATTTATTGATGCGGGCATAGGTCGCCAGCGACGTGATCAATCCGATGTTCGGACCTTCCGGCGTTTCGATCGGACAAATACGGCTATAGTGCGAAGGATGGACGTCGCGAACTTCGAAGCCCGCCCGTTCCCTGGTCAAACCGCCGGGACCGAGCGCGGACAGCCGCCGCTTGTGTGTAATTTCCGCGAGCGGATTCGTTTGGTCCATGAACTGGGACAACTGACTGCTGCTGAAGAACTCTTTGACCGCGGCGACAACAGGCTTCGCATTGATCAAATCATGCGGCAGCACCGTTTCCATATCGAGGAGGTTCATCCGCTCCTTGATACTGCGCTCCATACGGACCAGCCCGAGCCGGAACTGGTTCTCCAGCAACTCTCCGACCGAACGAACGCGACGATTGCCCAAGTGGTCGATGTCGTCGATTTCGCCCTTGCCCAGCTTTAAATTCACAAGATACCGGATAACCTCGACCATGTCCTGCGCGGTCAACGTCCGTTGCTCCAACGGCAGATCGAGACCCAGCTTTTTATTCAACTTGAGACGCCCAACCGGCGAGAGGTCGTACCGTTTGGAGTTCGAAAACAGATTATCAAAGAGCGCTCGCGCCGTGTCGACTGAAGGCGTTTCTCCCGGCCGCAACCGCCGGTAGATCTCGACCATCGCTTCCTCTTTCGAGGTGGTCTTATCCATCTCCAACGTGTCCAGGATCACCGGCGTCGACGTGACGGTATCGAAATAGATCGCCTTGAACTCTTCGATGTCGCTGTCGAGCAACGCTTCAACAATTTCTGCCGTCAGCCGCTGATTTCGCTCAGCGATCACGTTCTTCTTGGAGTCGACCAGCTCGGTCAGGACCGCACGGCCAATTAACTCGCTCGGCGCAAGCGGAATCTCTTTCACTCCGGCTGCCTTGAGCTTCGCAATGAGTCCCTTCGTGAGCTTGGCGCCTTCCTTGACCAACGGCTCCTTGCTGCCCTTCTCAAGCACTTCCGCTGAACAACGCAAACCATGATGGATTTCAGGATCGAGCTTACGAAGCATCTTGCCCTTGACGACCCGGATCTCTTCGACCGGGTAATACATCTTGAGCAGATCGTCGCTCGAAAAGCCGAAGGCCTTCAACAGAATGGTGGTCGGCATTTTCCGTCGACGGTCAATACGCACATAGAGGATGTCGCGGGCGTCGAACTCGAAATCGAGCCACGAACCGCGGTAGGGAATGATCCTAGCGGAATACAACACTTTGCCGCTTGAGTGGGTCCGGCCCTTATCGTGCGTGAAGGAGGCGCCAGGCGAGCGATGCAGCTGGCTCACCACGACACGCTCCGTGCCGTTAACGATAAAGGTTCCGCGCTCGGTCATCAGCGGCAATTCGCCGACGTAGACTTCCTGCTCGCGGACATCGAGCACTTTCTTCTTGGTGCCCTTGTCTTCCTTATCGAATACGACCAGGCGCACTCGAAGTTTCAGCGGAACGGCATAGGTCATTCCCTGCTCAAGGCATTCCCGCTCATCGTACTTCGGAGCGCCGAGCGTATAACTCGTAAACTCCAATACGGCCGTATTGTTATAATCCGGAATCGGAAAAACACTCGCCAGGGCCGCCTGGAGCCCATGATCCTTGCGGCGTTCTGGCTCGACCTCCCGCTGAAGGAATTCCTCATAGGAGCGCTTCTGGATCTCAATCAGATCCGGAATTTCAATGCTGCTATGAATGCGAGAGTAGTCTTTCCGCTCGACGAACTCTTGCAGAGTCGTTTCGGACATTCCACGGTCCTCCACTACAATGGTTAGGACTGGGTGCCCGCACAAGGCAGGCACCCAGAGACACTAGAGACTGATCAAAGCGAGACTACTTGACCTCGACCTTGGCGCCGCTCTCTTCGAGCTTCTTCTTGATGGTGTCGCACTCTTCCTTCGTGACACCGGTCTTCACAGGCTTCGGTGCGCCTTCGACCAGATCCTTCGCTTCCTTCAATCCAAGGCTGGTAATTTCGCGAACGACCTTGATGACCTGAATCTTCTTGTCGGCCGGAGCAGAGACGAGGACGACATCGAACGACGTCTTCTCTTCGGCCGCTGCGGCTGCACCGCCGCCACCGGCTGGAGCGGCCGCTGCGACTGGAGCCGCGGCAGTGACGCCAAAGCGGGTCTCTAAACCCTTCACGAGATCCGCCAAGTCGAGCACACTCATCGTCTCGATGGCCTTGATCAACTCTTCCTGTGACAATTTCGCCGTTGTTGCTGACATATCCCCTTCTCCTTTTCGTTTATCCTGAATGGCTGCAATGACTCTCACGAATTTCGACAAGACCGCACTCAGCGTATACACCAGACCACGCGCCGGCCCCTGCATGGCCGACAACAACATCGCAATGAGGACTTCCTTCTTCGGCAACTTGGCGACAGCCGCTAACTCGGCCGGCTGCACCACCTTCCCCTCCAACACACCGATAGTGATCCTGATCTTCTCTTCCCGCTTTTCCGCCAAGATAAAATCCCGAAGGATCTTCGTGGGAAGCACGGGATCGTCGTAACCGATCACCAACCCCGTCGGCCCCTTCAAGTAATCCGTCACCCCCGAAAAGATGGTGCCTTCGGAAGCACGGACCGCCAACGTATTCTTGACTACTCTATATTCGGCATTCGCACCGCGCAATTGCTTGCGAAGCTGCGTAACCTGGTTTGCGGAGAGCTTAGCGCTCTCGGTGATAATTGCGAGCCGCGCACGGCCAAATCGCTCCGTCAACTCCGCAACCGCTGTCGCTTTCTCGTCCTTCTTCATAATCTAACCCCTCCCCTTCCGCGCTGCGACACCCGGACTAACTCCATTCTTTGGCCAATGCCATCGCATCAAGCTGCACGCCAGGCCCCATCGTGCTCGAAAGGGTCGCGCTCATCAGATAGCGCCCCTTACACGAGGCAGGCTTCGCCTTAATCACCGCCTCAAGAACCGCCGAGGCATTTTCATGCAACTGCTCAGGCTTAAACGAGACCTTCCCGACAGGCACCTGAACAATCCCAGCTTTTTCGACTTTGTACTCGACACGGCCTTTTCGGATTTCAGATACCGCTTTCCCGACATCGAACGTAACGGTTCCGGTTTTCGGATTCGGCATGAGCCCGCGAGGACCCAACACCTTTCCGAGCTTTCCGACCGCCGCCATCAGATCCGGAGTGGAGATGGCGCAATCAAACTCCAGCCATCCACCCTTCACCTTCTCCATCAGTTCATCGGAGCCGACGAAATCAGCGCCAGCCTGCCGCGCCTCCTGCTCCTTCTCTCCTTTGGCGAATACCAACACGCGAACTTTTTTCCCCGTGCCATGCGGCAGCGAGGTCGTCCCACGGACCATCTGGTCGGCCCGCTTCGGATCGACACCGAGACGGAGCGCCAGATCGACGGACTCATCGAACTTGGCAAAAGACGACCGCTTCACAGCCTCAACTGCCTCCCGCAAGGCATAGGCCCGAGGCTCAAGCTTTTCTACCGCCGCCCTCATCTTCTTTCCCATTGCGATTTCCCCCTTACACCATCACACACAATTTCACGCCCAACCCCTACTGCGCAAACACTGAGAGAGCAGTCCTGCACGTGAGTGCACACTACCCCTGAACCACCACTCCCATACTACGTGCCGTTCCCTCAATGATCTTGATTGCGCCCTCGAGATCGGCGGCATTGAGATCCGTCATTTTCTTTTGCGCAATCTCACGCAGCTGTACCTTCGTGATCTTGCCGACCTTATCCTTCTGCGGAACGCCAGATCCCTTAATGATTCCAGCCGCCTTCTTCAAAAGGTCAGACGCCGGCGGGGTCTTCATCACAAAGGTAAACGACCGGTCCTTATAAACCGTGATCACCACCGGAATGATACTGTCGCCCTCTTTTTGAGTCTTTGCGTTGAACTGCTTGCAAAACTCCATGATGTTGACGCCGTGCTGTCCCAGCGACGGTCCGACCGGGGGAGCAGGGTTCGCCTTCCCAGCCGGAATCTGCAATTTGATCTGTGCCGATACTTCTTTGGCCATGTCCTAAGCTCCTACGCGCGTTCGACCATTTCGGAAATTAAATCCGCTCCACTTGCAAGAACCCGAGCTCCACCGGAGTGGAGCGCCCAAAAATACTGACCAAGACTTTAATACGGCTATGATCATGATCCACCTCGTCCACCACGCCGTTAAACCCGAGGAATGGACCATCGATGATTCGCACATTATCCGTCTTGATAAACTTGACCTGCTCGCGGGGACCTGACGCGCCCGCATCAACCTGCTTCAGCAACGAATCCACTTCTTCAGACGACAGGGGCGTGGGCTGCGCACCGCCGCCGACGAACCCAGTGACCTTCGGCGTTTCCTTGATCATCTGCAAGGTTTCATCGATCAGCGGGGACTCCAGCTCGACAATGACGTACCCGGGGAAAAATTTTCGCCGGGACGTTCGACGCTTGCCATCCTTGATCTCAATCACATCTTCCGTCGGCACGAGTACCTGCCCCAGCTTCTCAACCAACCCCATTTGATTGGCCCGTTCGAGCAAGCTGGTTTTCACCCGCCCCTCAAATCCCGCGTAGGTATGAATGACGTACCAATTCTTTGCCATGCCCTACCCTCGGATCATTGGTTAACTACCTGCCCTGCGGCCGTTCACACTCACAGCTCACGACTTACAGAATTTTACCCACGACCCAGACGAGAACTGAATCGATGAACGACAGATACAAGGACATGATAACGCAAAACACAATGACCACTGTCGTAGACCCAACCGTTTCGGCTCGAGTCGGAAACGAGACCTTCTTCAACTCACCACGCACATCGCTGAAAAACTCTCGGATAGAATCTATCGACTTTCTGAACATGCGCGCCTCACCTTCACCAGTAAGAGAGGGAACCTACCGCCCCACTCTCCATCAAGCCACCCACATCGAGCCTGGCCCATCCGCTACAAAGCGCTTGGCAGGGGCACTAGGATTTGAACCTAGACTCTCGGTTTTGGAGACCGATGTGCTAGCCATTGACACCATGCCCCTACGACGGCTGGCAGTCCAACCATTGTGCCGGCAACCTAGCCTACTTCACTTCCTTATGGGCATTGTGCTTCCGGCAGAACTTGCAGAACTTATTCCGCTCCAGCCGATCCGGATCGTTCTTCTTATTCTTCATGGTGGAATAGTTCCGCTGCTTGCAGATCGTGCACGCCAAATCAATGATCTCTCGCATCTCAATACTCCCATGCTGTCATGCGACAGCAGTCAGGTTTACGCCAGAATTTCGGTGACGACGCCAGAACCGACAGTCTTGCCGCCCTCGCGCACCGCGAACCGCAGCCCTTGATCCATCGCGATCGGGCTAATCAGCTCACCCGTCACACTCACATTATCGCCCGGCATGACCATCTC
>JAUSMA010000017.1:0-132500 GCA_030645475.1 Nitrospirota bacterium | reverse complement strand
ACCTTGTCGGACCAGAAGACCGATACTCATCGAGTCTGCCGCGAATACATCACCCAATTCCGCGTCAAGAATACTTCGCTGGCCGCTCAACACATCAACACAGCCACCCTCCACTGATACTGCTGGTCCACGATGTGGCGAACGGACTACAACGCCGTCAACTGTTGCTCTTGTGCGAGTCGCTACCCAACCAGCCCCTGCACCCCAATTTAGTTGCCCTCCATTTTCTTGAGCGCCGTCTACTGTGCATCTATACCTGCCACCCAAGTCCGTCCATCAACATTGGGCAGCCAAGGCCGCGCCGACCGCAACGCGAAGAGATCATTGCGGTCGCATATATCCCCGTACCATAATATCGAACAGCTGAATACTGATCGGAGGGTGTATGCCGTTCTCACGTCGAACATTGCTGAAGGCCACCGGACTTGGAACGATCGCTGCGTTGACCGGCGGCTGCGACGCCGTCGGGTCCGTCTTCGGCCGCATGTTTGCCATTCCTTCTCGCGACACCACCTACTTCACACCCAACGCAAAGTTCTACGTCGTGAACTATGCCGACAGCGCTGTCTCCATGACGCGAGACGTCGACATCGAACAATGGAAAGTCCGCGTCAAAGGGGAAGTGAAAACACCGCTGGCACTGGGCTGGCGGGATATCTTGAACCGCGATTCCTACGATCAAGTCTCCACCCTCATGTGCATCGACACACTTCCCGGCGGCGACAGCATGGGCACCGCGGCATGGCGCGGGATCTCACTCAAGAAACTCCTACGGGAGGCAGGCGCCGATGAAGAGACTGCCCGCGACGTAATCTTCCGTGGCATCGACGGCTATGACGACAGCATTCCGTTCACCCGCGCGATGCAAGACGACGTCATGCTGGCCTTCCTGATGAACGGGGAAAAGCTTCCGAAAGAACATGGCTTTCCCATCCGGCTCATCGTGCCGGGACTCTACGGCATCAAGAATGTCAAATGGATCACTGAGATCGAGGTCTATCCGGGAGACTATCAAGGCTACTGGCAACGCAAAGGCTGGACGGACGACGGTACCATCAAAATCTTTTCACGCATCGACAGCCCCGGTCATTACCAAACGATCCGTGGCCACGAACAACTCTTTCGCGGTATCGCCTTCGGCGGCCCCAACTCTATTAGCAAAGTCGAATTGAGCTTCGATGCAGGTCGCACGTGGAACGAATGTACGATTGAACCGCCCATGTCGCCCTACTCCTGGGTCATCTGGAACTACACCTGGCAGCCGCCCAAGAGGGGCAAGTTCCAAACTGTGGTCCGTGCAACAGATACCAAAGGACAGCTACAGATTGCAGAAATTGTCCGACCACAACCAGCAGGAGCGAGCGGGCTGCACACCATTATCGCAGATGTCGAGCAGGTCTAGCGGCTGGCGAAAGCATGCGCTCCGCGACAACTCCCGCCACGTTCTCGGCTGCAGATTTCCTTTCTGGACCGAAATGGTCAGAAGCCAAATGCTTAAACGAATGCAATGCAGGTGTGAACCGGGGCAAGATGCAGGTCAAGCACCCCGAGCCCAGTTCGCCTGGAAGGCGACAAGCAACTACGACAAGCATTTGCGCACGTTGGGTTTTGTGGGACACTAGAATCAACACAAGGTAGCCCCTTCCTCTATTATGATTGCGGTCTCACTGCTACTTTAGTAACATCAAACCACTGTGAAACGGCGAGTCAACATCGGCATGATCGTTGGGCTCTCCTTAATATTGGTCGCGCTCAAGAACATTGTGCCCTACATCTAGAATCTATGCCGGACACGTCTTTCTACGATGTAATTGTTGTAGGGTCAGGCATCAGTGGCGGCTGGGCGGCCAAGGAACTGACCGAACTTGGAGCGAACGTTCTGCTGTTAGAACGCGGTCGAGACGTCCAACACATTAAAGACTATCCAACCGCCATGCTCCAGCCGTGGCAACTGCGCCACCGCGGACTGATGTCACGGCAGTTGCTGGAATCCCACCCCGTGCAGCGGCGCGCCGGACCCTTCACCGCTTTGAATGCGCACTTCTGGGTCAATGACCTCGAGTCTCCATACACCGAACTGCAGCCATTTTCATGGTTCAGAGGCTACCAAGTCGGCGGGCGCTCCCTCATCTGGGGCCGCCAGAGCTACCGATTCAGCCCGATGGATTTCGAAGCCAATGCGCGGGACGGAGTGGCCGTCGATTGGCCGATCCGCTACGAAGACCTGGCGCCTTGGTATGACTATGTCGAGCGTTTCGCTGGGATCAGTGGATCCCGTGACAGCCTTTCACAATTACCCGATGGCGAATTCCTCCCACCCGTGCCAATGAACTGCGTTGAGGAAAGAATCGCCGACCGTATCCGCACGCGGTACGGCGGACAGCGGAGCATGATCCCCGCACGCACAGCCAATCTCACCATCGCGCACAACGGGCGCGGGAAATGCCAATACCGGAACCAATGTTCCCAGGGCTGTCCGTTCGGCGCCTACTTCAGTACGCAGTCGTCGACGCTGCCAGCCGCGCTCGCAACGGGACGCCTCACAATGCGCACCCACGCAATCGTAACGGAAGTCGTCTACGACCGTGACACCCACCGCGCCCGTGGAGTCCGCGTGCTGGATGCGCTCGATAAGACCACTCGCGAGTACCGCGCGCGTGTCGTGTTTCTCTGTGCCTCAACGCTCAACTCCGCCTGGATCTTGATGAACTCAGCCACGGACATCTTGCCGGACGGGCTGGGCAGCAGTAGTGGAGAACTGGGACACAATATTATCGATCACCATAATCGCGTCGGTGCGAGCGGCTTGATGCCGGGCTTCGACGATAAGTACCACTCAGGGCGCCGACCGAACGCGATCTATGTACCCAGATTCCGCAATATTGGCACTGACAAACGCGAGTACCTTCGCGGCTTCGGCTATCAAGGTGGTGCAGGCCGCGCCGGGTGGCAGCGAAACGTCGCGGAACTGGGCATCGGTCCGGCTCTGAAGAATGCCCTAGTCGAACCCGGCCCCTGGTCCATTGGGTTGGTCGGATTCGGCGAGACGTTGCCATACCACGACAACCGTGTGATCCTCGATAAAAACCGCCGTGACAAATGGGGACTGCCGGTGCTTGCCATGGATTGCCGCATCCGCGACAACGAGCTAAAGATGCGGGTGGATATGCAGAACGATGCAGCCGAGATGCTGGAAGGTGCCGGCGTAACAAATCTGAGGTCGTTCGACGAGTTCTACGCGTTCGGCTCAGGAATTCACGAAATGGGTGCTGCACGCATGGGCCGTAGCGCGAAGACCTCCGTGCTTAACGGATTCAATCAGGTGTGGGACGCGCCAAACGTCTTCGTGACCGACGGTGCCTGCATGACGTCCTCTGCATGCCAGAATCCGTCCCTTACATACATGGCGCTCACCGCTCGCGCTGCGCACTACGCAGCGGAAGAGTTACGACGCGGGAACCTCTGATGGAACACGTATGGTAATCAGTCGGCGTGCGTGGCTCAAGGGTTTCGGTGCCGCGATGGTGCTCGGACTAGTTGGAACCGGGCTGGCATGGAGGCAATTCGGCACCCCTCAACTCGCTGACCTTACCGGGTGGAACGGTTTTTCGGCCACCGACGTCTCGCTGCTGAACGAGATCGCCGAGTCGATCATTCCAACCACGGACACCCCAGGAGCCAAGGCGGGCGACGTCGGAACCTTCATGGCGATCGCTGTCACAGAGTGCTACGAACCTCAACACCAATCGGCGTTCGTGGCAGGGCTGAGAGCCCTGGAGTCGGCCTGTCTTGGGCGATACGGCCGGGGCTTCCAAGAGGTCACGACCTCCGAGCGCACCGCGCTGTTGTCGGAAATCGACGGCGAGCGGAAGTGGCGCGAACTGTGGAATCGGGGAGAGCGCGGGCTCCGGATCGTAGCGAAGCCCCTGCTTGGCGCCATGCCATCGCCGGTCCAAACACCACATTACTTCACAATGATGACGGACCTTGCGATGCTGGGGTACTTCACCTCTCAACCAGGAGCCACCAAGGCCCTTCGCCATAACCCAATTCCAGGCGACTACAACGGTTCGCTACCGTATCGCAAAGGCGATCGAGCCTGGTCGATGTAAGAGCAGTGGCCGTTACCTGGTTCCGCTGGAACTCCCGCAGTCATTGTAACACTTCCTTCTATTCCGGTTGCCACTCCGCTCAAGCGCAAACGTCCAAATCACGAATACAGCCATGCTCATGCATATGTAACAGTGATACGGGTCCGCTGAAGTCCAGATGATCAGTTCAACGCGGAATCAACCATCTTGCCAATTAACCGAATTTTCGGTAGTGCATCAGTTTGATTTCGCCTCGGCCTGTTCGACCAAATGAACAATGTCCCCGATGGTCCACAGGCGATCCGTCACCCCAGCGGCCATGGCTGGCGAAACCCTGAGAGTCTTGTGTAGACGAACAAAGTTATAATGCATGTAGTGTAAGGCCACGGAGTGGGCATGGTTCTCAATCTTCTTTGAAAAGGCGTTGGTTAACCGAGTGAATCGACGGATGCTCATCCGCATGGTCAAATTCTGGCGTTCAACGAAAGATGTACTGACGCAGCAGAGATCTGGGCTTCCGATAACCCTAGCCTTCTTCGCACCGATACACTCAGAGGGGCTATAACGCTTCTGGCCTTCCACTGCTTCTCCGTAAATCTTAATCAGTTGCGCGAAATCAACCTCACTGCCAAAGGCTTTTTCGACCGCTTCAAGATAGGGCCTATGGCCATCCGAAGTGATCTGCACTCGATTCGCTAACCGGCCTGCAAGGTCAGCCACGAACTCACAGGCCGTGGCACCGTCACGGCTTCCAATGCGCCAAGACGGGACCAGCTTCGTATCCGCATCAATGGCTACCCATGTCCACACGTCCCCAGCCCGCCCTAGTTTTCCATCGGGTACGTTCTTGGCCTTGGCATATACAAACGACCAGATCTCATCAAGCTGGAGACGCTTGCAGGTCAGGTTGCGGAATGCCTTGTCCTGATATTCGGCGCAGACTTTGGCAGTTTCGATAAATAACTTTGCAACAGTATTGAATGCCACGTCAGCAATGCGCGCCGTGGCCCTCATGCTATTGCCTTCAACCAGCAGATTGAGGATCTGAACGCGCTTGTCATGGGTTAATTTGTTCATGCCCATAGTGTATGCTCCCCTATGCTTAACGTCAAGCATAAAGATTCAGTTAATGGCACTTTATGGATAAAATTCGTAGAAATTTACGATTTTCGTATTTTTGATATTGACACGGTTAGCCGTGGAGAGTAAAGTCGGATCATCTAATGGGCCAAAAATTTCAGAGAGACTGTAAGTGATTGAAAGCAATAGAATATTCCCCCCGAGTAAATACATCAAGGATGCGCTCAAGGAGCGTGGATGGACGCAGGCAGATTTGGCTTTTGTGCTTGGTCGCTCACCTAGTGAGATTAGTTTCCTGCTGATTGGCAGGAAAAGAATGTCTCCTGAACTCGCGCAAGAACTTGCGGTTGTGTTGGGCAATACGGCAGACCATTGGTTAGGACTCGATAATGCCTATAGTCTTTCACAGACTTCCTATGTTGATGAAGCTGTAATCCGACGCTCCAGAATATTTAGCTTTCCCATTAAGGAAATGCGAAAGCGTAAGTGGATTACCGAAACAACCAAACTCGATGAAATGGAAGATGAATTTAAGCGTTTTTTTGGAGTTGATAGTCTAGCGGAAGATCTTTCTGTAACAGCATCATATAGACGCACCATAAAAGAATCCTCCCTGAACAATGCTGAAAAAGCATGGATTGCGAGGGCCAAACAACTCGCGAAGGTATGTCCAGCCGAACAATTCGATGATAGCAATTTGGCCAATCTGGCAATTGGCCTGAGGCGCTTGGCCGCAAAATCACAAGCCGTACATCGCGTACCGGCACTTCTATCAAAATATGGCATTCGATTCGTTGTTGTCGAACCTTTACCTCGCGTCCAAATTGATGGTGCTGCGTTCTGGTTAGATGACAGATCGCCCGTGATCGCAATGTCTATTCGCTTCGATAACATTGGCTCTTTTTGGTTTACGCTAATGCACGAGTTCTTTCACATTAAAGAAAAGGACGCCTTTTCTTTTGACGACTTGCAATCTTCTCCGGTCGATGATGCTGAAATCCGTGCCAGTAGGAAAGCCGCTGACATTCTTGTCCCCGAGGAAAAACTTGAAACATTCATCAGGACGCATTCGCCACGGTATTCTGAAGCACGGATTAATTATCTAGCGACACAGCTAGAGATTCATCCGGGCATTATTGTTGGCCAACTGCAACATCGAAAAGAAATTGGCTACAGCATGCATCGTCCATTGATGACCAAAGTTCGTGAATTAACAACGGCAGTTGCATTTACAGATGGTTGGGGACATCCAGTACCGCAGGTCTGAAATTAAGGGGAGGACATTCAATGGCAACTCTCACTGTAAAGCTGAACGACATCATGGAAGAATGGGCCAATGTGAACGGCACAGATACGATTGATGTGGATCAGGCCGCTGAATGGGCCGTACAGACTGGCCGATACCAGAGGGAGCCTATTAGTGCCAAGAAACAGTGCATGCAGGATATGAGGCGGGCGCTACAGCAAGATACCTATCTTGACCCTCAGGGCAACAAGGTGCGGACGAAACACGCTGTAAAGAACTACAAAGGTCAGCAAACGTCGCTATGGGTAGATGTTCGTATCGGGAAACCGGCTGTGGTGAAAGAAGCCTTTGATCAAAGCTGGCAGGGAATTGCCAATGACGTAAAGCGACATTCCATTGAGAAGCAATCTTATGATCTCAATAATGCATATGGCGCATCGCTTCCTATGTTTGATTACAATTTTAATCAGCAAGCAGAAGAGGCCAGGATGTCAGGCGAATATGACGATAGTTATAATGATGAGAGTCAGGATGACGGCCTAAATTAATTTTTCTATTTTGATTTTCGTTTCTGTTTCCACCTAGTAGCTGCGGCCTTAGTCGCAATCTCGGATCTACGCGCCTTACTGAGTGAGGCTGCCCGTGCTGCTCCGCCCTTTTTGCCCAAGGCAACAGCGGCAGGGTCTTTCCCGCTCTCATCTGGCATGTTGGTGGAGTCGTCGGCTTCGCCAACGCTGAGGTCAACAATGAGCTTACCGAGTTGGTTGGGATCGCGGGGCCTTTTTGGTTTTTGCATACCGCTAAGCATGCCACAGTCACGGCGGCTTTTCAATTACCGGCCAGATTCAAACTGATGCACTACCGAATTTTCTGATCTTCGCCATTTCGTCAGCTGTCAATTCCCGCCACTGGCAAGGAGCAAGATCCGCCAACTTGACGGGGCCGATTGCGATTCGCACCAGTCGTAATGTCGGGTGCCCCACGGCGGCGGTCATGCGCCGGACCTGCCGATTCAGCCCCTCGCGTAACGTGATCTCCACCCAGGCAGTCGGCACATTTTTACGGAAACGGATTGGCACAGGGCGATCGGGCAATTGGGGGGCATCAGCCAAGAGACGGACTTCAGCAGGCCTGGTCCTTTTGCCGCTTAGCAGCACTCCCTTTCGCAATTGCTCCAGCTCCTCCTCGGTCGGAATGCGCTCGACCTGTGCAAGATACAGTTTCGGCAACTTGTGCTGCGGATCTGTGATGTGGTGCGCCAACGTCCCATCCGACGTCAGAAGCAACAACCCTTCACTATCCAGATCGAGACGTCCCGCGGCATAGACGCCCGGCAGATCGATGTAGTCAGCCAATGTCGGCCGTCCATCGGGATCGGTAAAGCAGGGCAGTACCCCGTAGGGCTTATTGAAGGCAATTGTGCGAATGGTCGGCATGTGCATGAGGCGCGACGAAGAAATGCGATTACTATAGCCAACCATCCTCAACAGCACAACGTACAGGCGACGCTGCATCTCCCCCTCATGCAACTCCCCTAACTGTATGATTGCAGGCGTTTCCCTACAGGACATACTCCATTTTCATGGGCTACGTAGTTTCCTCCGACATCCCTTCCATCCCTTGAAGCTCCGAATCTCTGAATAATTCTGGCCGATATGGCACGCCTCCCCTCCCGGCACCACACTTGCTCTGTACTCCCTGCAGCGCATCCTTCACTTTCATACTCACCTAGGAGGTTTTATCATGACTCGTTTCGCACAGATGCTCGCCTTAGCCGCATTCCTGACCGTTGGACTCGGCGTCCCCATGACCTTCGCCGCTGAACCAGCCCCTGCTGAGCAGAAGGACCTGAAGGAAAAGAAGGATACGACCGGCGGCAAGGCAGACGATGAGAAGAAGAAGGACGAGAAGAAGGACATGAGCGGAAAGTAAGTTCTGCTTTGGGGCGCAGCCACTGCTGCGCCCCGCCTGCAGCCGTGCGTGCACACCCACACAACCGAACTCCCTCCCCCGCTTCAATCAATCAATCGGCTCGCTCGATCGCCAGCCCAACCATTGCAGGGCAAACCCTACAGCGATTGCAGCGCCATGCTCCATTCCCCTGGCGGCACTTGCCCCCAAGCGACCGTCCACTCTTTAACTCCATGAGAAATGACCGGTTCTCTTCACGCGCGCCTATGCATGGTTAGGCATTGCGCTTGCTTCTCTCCTCAAGACTCAGTCCGCCATCATTCACAGGAGGAGACTATGCGACGACTGTTGACCAATCGAGCCAAGAGACTTCAGGCCCCTGCTTGGGCCATGCTCTGCGCGATGGCCGTGGGAGGCTGTGTAAGCACAGAAACCCATACAAAAGCACTCACGGAACTTGAGGCCGCGAAGAAAACGTCCGCCCAGCAAGCCGCGGATCTGGATGCGCTCAAGAAGAAGTCTCAATCGCAGGCCGAGCAGCTTCAACAACAATTGGCGGGGTTACAACAGAATCTGGACCAGGAATCCACGCAACGAAAAGCCGCCGAACGGCAAGCAGCCTCGTTAACCAAAGAACGCGAAGCGCTTGCGGCACGCTCAAACGAGTTGCAATCTCGCCTCGACAGTCTGGAGCTGGAGAAGGGACAATTGAACGGCGAACTCGGCACGGTGCGCGGCCACATCACCGATCTCGAACAGAAACTCGCGAGCGGAAGTGCCTCCGCGCAAGAGGAAATCGCGAAGCTCCAGAAGCAGGCATCTGAGCTTGAGGCCAACGCCACCCGCATCGCGAAGGAACGCGAGCAGCTCCAGCAACAGCAAGCCCAGTTGACCGCCAGTCTGGAGCAGGAACGTCAACGTCTGAAAGCCGGAGAAGCGGACAAGGCTCGGCTGGAACAAGAACGGCTGGCGAAAGAGGAAGAGATCGCACGACTGACTCGCACCCAAGAAGACCTCTCGAAATCGCTTCAAGATGAAATTGCGAAAGGGAATATTACGATCCAGCAAGTCCGCGACCGTCTCACCATCAATATGGTCGATCGTGTGCTATTCGACTCCGGCCAGGCACAGGTGAAGCCAGCCGGCATCAAAGTGCTGAAGCAAGTCGCCGACGTGTTGAAAACGGTCACAGACAAACAGATTCGAATCGAAGGCCACACCGACAATGTGCCGATCAGCTCGAAGCTGCAAGATCGCTTCAAGACAAACTGGGAGCTTTCCACAGCGCGGGCCACGACCGTGGTGCGCTACCTGATCGATCAGGGCACCGTGGACCGCCAGTACCTCTCCGCCGTCGGCTACGCAGATACGCACCCGATCGCGGCAAACGATTCAGAAGAAGGCCGTTCATCCAACCGCCGCATTGAAATCGTGCTTTACCCGAAAGACCTCAAGCAAATCGCCAGTCAAGTTGAGCCCAGTATGCCTGCCTCTCGGTAACCAGCGGCTTTCAGGAGGTGCTCACCAGCGTGGGCACCTCCGCCCAGACTCCTCAGTGCAATCAAGCACGAATCCTACACTTCGATTGAGGCCTTCCCCCGGTTCCCTGCTTCAGTTATGATGCATCACGCGATCGGTCTTCAGAATCATTGCGTAGGAATTGGCCCCATTTCTCTCACTGAGGTACCTATGTTGAGACGCGCGCTGATCATCATGCTCCTCGTGATCCCTCTTGGCCTATCAGGCTGCGACACGGCCTATATCGCCGCGATGGATAAGATGGGCTATGCCAAGCGCGATATCCTGAGCAGTCGAGTCAAATCGGCCCGTGACGCGCAGGAAGAGGCGAAGAAAGATATTCAAAGTGCCCTGGAGAAATTCGGGAAGGTCGTGGCCTATCAAGGCGGAGAGCTGGAAGCCACCTATAAGCAACTCAACAGTGAGCTGCAAAGCAGTGAAGACAGCGCCGAGGCCGTACGAAAACGCATCAAAGACGTCGAAAGCGTCGCAGACTCGCTCTTTTCGGAATGGAAGGCCGAACTCGGCCAATATTCCAGCGCGGACCTGCGGCGGAAGAGCGAGGAGAAGCTCGCACAGACCAAAGCCCGCTACAACGAGATGCTCAGCGCCATGAAGCGGGCCGAACAGCGCATCGATCCTGTCTTGAAGCCGCTCCGCGACCAAGTGCTCTATCTGAAACACAACCTCAATGCCCGTGCATTGGCTGCGATCAAAGGCGAGTTGGTGAAAGTCGACGCCCAAGTCGATCAGCTCGTCAAGGATATGAACCGCTCCATCGCCGAAGCCGACAAGTTCATCCAATCGATGGAAAAAGAACCGGCCTAAACAGCCCGCTCGATACTGATCGTACGAATCAGGAGATCCTCATGCGCTGGGAAGGACAACGGGAAAGCAGCAATGTCGAAGACCGCCGCGGGATGAGTCCTGCGAGGATTAGAGGCGTGGGCGGGCTCGGCATCGGCGGCATCGTCCTAGTCCTTGCCGTCAGCTATTTTACCGGGACTAATCCCTTAACCCTTCTCAACATGCTCGACGGCGTGCAGAACATGACGGAGTCATCGGCACCCTCTGAACCTGGCCGCATCGGAGCCCCGAGCGATCAGCTCGGCAAGTTCGCCTCTGTCGTCCTCGCCGATACAGAAACGACCTGGACAGGGCTGCTTGGACAGCGGTACGAAAACCCTCGCATGGTGCTCTTTTCCGGCGCGGTCCAGTCGGCCTGCGGCACCACCTCGTCAGCGGTCGGCCCCTTCTATTGCCCCGGCGACCACAAGCTCTACCTCGATCTATCGTTTTTCGACGAGATGTCTCAGCGCCTCGGCGCACCGGGCGATTTTGCGCAGGCCTACGTCATTGCACACGAAGTCGGACACCATGTTCAAAATTTGCTGGGCATCGCAGAAAAAGTACATCGGCTTCAGCGGCAGGGCTCCGAAGCAGAAGGCAACGCGCTCTCCGTCCGCATGGAGCTGCAAGCCGATTGCTTCGCCGGCGTGTGGGGACATCATGCCAAACGCGATCGTAATCTGATCGAACCAGGCGACTTCGAAGAAGGACTACGCGCCGCTTCCGCCATTGGAGACGACCGGCTCCAAAAGATGGCGCGGGGCCAGGTGCAACCGGAAAGCTGGACACATGGCTCCTCAGAACAACGGATGACCTGGCTCCGAAAGGGCTTGGAGACTGGTGACCCGAAAGCCTGCGACGCCTTCGCCGGCAGTCGGCTATAGCCCCGCTATTTTATGGACATCGATCAGGATCAACAGCCAGAACCGTCCTCTCAGGGGATCGCTGCAGCCCTTCTGGCCGATGCGCCCTGGCGCGCCAATTCCGTGTTGGCTGCAGGTGCCACGATGGCCGCTGGGCTTGCCGCGTGGGTAGCCGACTATGCCGATTCGCCCGCCGCCGCCCAGTTGGGAGGCAGCTACATCGGCGGGTTTTTCATCGGGTGGGCATTCCGTCGATTTTTGAAGATGGCAGCCCTGGTCGTCGGTGGGATTTTCGCCGGTATCGCCGTCCTCAAAGGGACGGGGTGGGTAGATCTGGACTGGAGCGCGATTGAAACACAGATTATGCACAGCATGGCTGCGCTCCAGCGTGGCGCTGAAGGGCTCAAACAGTTTCTCTCCGGCTATCTTCCCTCCGCCGGCGCGGCAGGAGCCGGGACATTTTTCGGTTTTCGCAAGAAGTAATATGCTGAACAGTCTCGTATCAGGAGGAGCGGGGCGCTAGTTGCTGAGTTTCTGCTCGATCTTCTTGCCCGCTTTTTCAAACCCTTCAGCGGTCTTGTTGGCCGCCTTCTTCAGTTTCTGTTCGATCTTGTCGCCGATGTGTTTGTCCTCGACTTTCTTCACGACGGCTTTTGTCTTGTCCTCAATCTTCTGACCGACGCGCTTCGCCGTCGTTTCAACCCGCTCCATCATTCCCTGCGATTCTTCGGCCAAAACAGGACCGGCCGCACAGACAACCAACACCAGCAGCAACAACAGAGACACCATCTGCGTTCCATTCATCATCGTAGCCATAGGACACTCCTTTATGTGAATACCATACCATGCATACCGCGTCTTGTCCTGGCTTACCAGTCTTACCGCCCCCCCATTTCTCCCACCAGGCACTCTGGATTATACTAGTGCCGTCTACTGGATTTTCTTATGAAAGGATCTCCCATGTGCTGCATGTTTGTCGTTCATTCTTTTTTACGCAACTGGACTCTGTGCCTTCTCGCACTCCCAATGGTCGGCCTCACGTCTCCTGCGCAGGCCGAGATTGCACCCGCCGCACTTGATCGCGCCAAGCTCGCGACCGTCGGCATTCTCGAAGACACGCAGGATCAACGCACCCCCACTACACCGGGAAAGATTCTCGTCCGCGGAACTGGATTTCACCTGCGCGACGGCTACATCGTCACCGCCCGGCACGCGGCAGAGAAACAGGATGTCACCACTGGACCCGTCATTCAGAAACAGATCCATGTCCTGACCACCGATCTCCACGAACTCCCGGCCGACCTGGTTGGAGACAGCGCCTTCATGGACGTCGTCATCTATCGCATCGCAGAAGCCCACCGCGCCAAGCTTCGCGCCAGTGCCTCATTCGCCTCCGGTGACGTACAGCCAGGCCTGGAAGTCTTCACCGTCGGCTATCCGATGGGCTGGGGCCCGACCATGTCCTTCGGACACTTAGGCAATACGAATACCTTCCTCCAAACGGTGGACACCAGGTTGATCCAGGCCGACGTAGCCGCCTGCAGCGGCAACTCCGGCGGCGGGCTCTTCAATGACAAGGGAGAGGTGGTCGGGATCATGCACGCCATCATCCAAACTGAACGAGACGATTCCACCGCGCGTTGCAGCCGCATGGCATTTGCCATCCCGGCGATTCTCGCCAACCGAATCGTAAACGCCGCCCTGGAGGGAAAACCCCTGGCCTTCTCGAAGATGGGCATTCACATGATGCCAGTGAAGGACGGCACCAAGTGGCGCATGGCGGTGAAGGACGTGTCCGAACCAGCCAAAGAAGCCGGCATTCAGAAGCACGACATCATCATTGCTATAGAAGGCACTGAGATCAACGACGCCGCCCATCTGAAAAACTATCTCATTGAACGAACGACACCGGGACAGAAAGTCGCCGTCAAAGTACGTCGCATCGATGCAGATTTGACCTTTACGGTCACCCTGGGAGGAGGATGAAAGAGTTCAGTGCGGTGCGCTGTGCCCTGGCAGCGCTTGATACCAGCCATTGGCCTGAGCCAACGATACCGAGCAATCGAACAACATACTGAGGTTGGCTTCTGTGAGGACAGCACGTTTCTCACCGTCCTGGAGAACCTTCCCTTGCTTCAAAAGGATCACTCGCTCGACTTCAGGCGGGATCTCATGAATATGGTGGGTCACCAGCAGCAGCGTTTTCCCCTTTTGTATATGGGAACGAACGAGATCCAAATAGTGAAAGGTCGCCGTCAGATCGAGCCCACTGGTGGGTTCATCCAGCACTAACGCAGTCGGGTCATGCACCAACGCACGGCCCAGCAGGCAGCGTCGCTGCTCGCCCGTGGACATCTCCCCAAACCGTCGCTCCCTCAATGAACTGGCACCCATCTCCTCCAACATCTTGTCTGCCCTGACGATCTGCCCATAGCTAAAGTTTTGATGGCCATAGATGCCGATACTGGCGTAGAAACCGGACAGAATCACTTTCAGGCCGGTCACTTGGTCCATGTACTGACGTTGAAGGTCATGGGACACCATCCCTAAGCGCTTGCGGACGTCCCAGACATTCCACTGTTCTTCGCCGAATAAACGGATATGGGTTTCATCATGCGGAAAGGGATGGACTTCTCCCGCCAGTAATTTCAAGAGGGTCGATTTGCCTGCCCCGTTGGGTCCGAGGATGGCGACATGTTCACCCTCTTGAAGCGACAACGAAAAATCGCTGAAGACACAGGTGTCACCCCGATAGACCGTCGCATGCTGAATGTCGAGAATTGGAGGAGAGTTCGTCATGGAGAAACGCTTGGAGGCCAACGCCTAACCTATCTCGCATACCAGCGTAACACTAACCTACCGTTCGACCGGGCCGCCGACCGCTTTGCCGGCGCGGCGTGACTGTTCGAGGCCGGCACGGGCCAATGCGTCCACCCGTTCGTTCTCCGGATGACCGTTATGCCCCCGCACCCAGCGCCATTCAAGGGTATGGCCAACAGTCAGGATATCGAGGCGACGCCACAAATCCTCATTCTTAACCGGCTCTTTGCTCGCAGTTTTCCAGCCTCGTCGCTTCCAGTTATGGATCCATTCGCTGATGCCTTTTTGCACATACTGCGAATCGGTGTAGACATGCGCTTCCACCGGCTCAGTGAGCGACTGCAACGCCTCGATCACCGCAAGCAGCTCCATGCGGTTGTTCGTCGTCGCCGGCTCCCCGCCGCAGAGCTGCGTTTCGGCATCGCCGATACGCAGCAGGGCGCCCCAGCCTCCTGGCCCAGGGTTCCCGCTACAGGCACCATCTGTATAGATTTCCATCATCGTCTACTCTCCTCATGAGGCGTAACAATACCTCGGATGTCGGCCATGTTACCCTAGGGACAGGGAATGTGTATGCGCACCAAGATTACGCTTCGGCAGGATCCGGATTGATCTTCGCAGTGGATGTCTTATTCGTGGAAGAAACGCTCTTCTTCGAAGAACCGGCAATCTTTGGTGTCGACGTCTTCACATCGGCGTTCTGCGCGCGATGCAGGAGGGCATGGTCCATGAGCACCAGCGCCATCATGGCTTCGGCAATCGGTGTGGCTCTGATACCGACACAGGGATCATGGCGGCCATTGGTCTCGACCGTCACGGCGTTCCCCTGCTTGTCGATGGAACGGCGGGGCACACGAATACTCGACGTCGGCTTGATCCCGATCGTGACCACGACATCCTGCCCCGTGGAAATACCGCCGAGGATACCGCCTGCATGATTCGTCACAAACCCTTCCGGGGTCAGTTCGTCGCTATGCTCCGACCCCCGTTGCGTGACGGAGCCAAACCCCACGCCGATTTCCACGGCCTTCACGGCATTGATGCTCATCATGGCCGCGGCCAAATCTGAGTCCAACTTGGCATAAACCGGTGCACCCCAGCCGACAGGCACATGCTCGGCAACCGTCGTGATCCTGGCGCCGACTGAATCGCCGGCCTTCCGCAGCTCATCCATAAACGATTCAAGCTTGGCTACTCCGGTGGGATCAGCCACAAAAAACGGATTGGCACTTACAGCATCCCAGGTCTTGAACGGGACTTCATGTGGCCCAAGTTGGCTGAGATAGCCGCGGATCACGATGCCATACGTTTCGTTGAGCCATTTCTTCGCAATGGCTGCCGCTGCCACTCGCACAGCCGTTTCACGAGCAGAGGATCTCCCCCCGCCGCGATGATCGCGGATTCCGTACTTCTGCCAATAGGTATAGTCTGCGTGGCCGGGGCGAAAGGTATCGACCAAGTTGCCGTAGTCCTTACTGCGGGAGTCTTCGTTCCGGATGAGGAGCGCGATCGGCGTGCCGGTGGTCTTGCCTTCAAAGACACCGGAGAGGATCTCGACGGTGTCGGATTCCTGCCGCTGTGTGACATGGCGTGAGGTGCCGGGCTTGCGCCGGTCGAGATCCAATTGAATGTCATCAACCGAGAGAGCCATACCAGGCGGGCAGCCATCCACGACACAACCAATCGCGGGACCATGGCTCTCGCCGAATGAGGTGACGGTGAAGATGTGACCGAACGAATTGCCTGCCATGGGACGAATGACTCCTCCCTATTCGACGAGATCGAGCTTGATGCGCAATTCCTTCAACTGATCGGTGCCGACGGCCGAGGGGGCATCGGTCAGCGGACATTGGGCCCGTTGCGTTTTGGGGAACGCGATCACGTCGCGGATCGAGTCGGCATGTCCCAACAACATGATCAACCGATCGAGCCCGAAGGCAATCCCGCCGTGTGGAGGCGCGCCAAATTCGAGCGCATCGAGTAAGAATCCGAACTTCGCCTGCGACTGCTCCTTGTTGATGCCGAGCAAATCGAGAATGCGTAGCTGGATATCGCTCCGATGGTTCCGGATACTCCCGCCGCCGATTTCGCTGCCGTTGAGCACCATGTCGTAGGCCTTCGCCCGTACTTTGAGCGGCTCCGAATCCAGCAGCGCCAGGTCTTCATCCATCGGCGCGGCGAACGGGTTGTGCATGAAGATATACCGCTTCTCTTCCGGCGAATAGTCCAGCAAGGGGAACTCGGTAACCCAGACGGGCTTCCAGGCTGTGGTATCGATCAGCTTCAACTCTTCACCGAGCGATAACCTGATGCGACCTAACACGTCATGAACAATGGCAGCCTTGTCGGCACCGAAGAGGACTAAATCACCCGGCTTGGCCTCAGGAAGAGCCGCTGCGAAGGCCTTGGCATCCAAAAACTTGGCGATGACAGACTCCAGTTGCCCTTCGGGGGTGATCTTGAGCCAGGCCAGCCCCTTGGCGCCGAATGTCTTGGCCATCTCACCGAGCGCATCGATCCGGCTCCGAGGAGTGGCCGCGCCGCCTTTGACGATCAAGGCCTTCACGATCCCGCCCTTGGTCGCCGCCTCCTTAAACACCTTGAAATCGCTGGCTGCCGCAAAAGCCGTCACATCATGCAGCGGCATGTCGAAACGTAAATCAGGCTTGTCAGAGCCATAGCGTCCCATCGCCTCGGCATAGGTCATGCGCGGAAATGGAGTCGGCAACTGTACGCCGCCCGCGTCACGAAACACGGTGACGATCATCTGCTCCATCAAGCTCATGACATCCAGCCGATCGACGAACGACATCTCGAGATCGATCTGGGTAAATTCCGGCTGCCGGTCGTTGCGTAAATCCTCGTCGCGGAAGCAACGCGCAATCTGGTAGTAGCGATCGACGCCACTCACCATGAGCACTTGTTTGAAGAGCTGCGGCGATTGAGGCAGCGCATAGAACTGACCGGGATTCACCCGGCTGGGTACCAGATAGTCCCGCGCGCCTTCCGGCGTACTCTTGGTCAAAATCGGCGTTTCGACCTCAAGGAAGCGTTCTGCGTTCAGGAAGCCGCGGACGGCCTGCATGATGTTGTGCCGGATGGTTAAGAGTTTCTGCATCTTCGGACGACGAAGATCCAGGTAGCGGTACTTCAGCCGGATCGACTCGGTCACTTCGGCATCGTCTTCGATCATGAACGGCGGCGTCTTCGACTCGTTCAGAATCTCAATGGCATCCACGAAGACTTCGATCTCGCCCGTCGGCAGGTTGGGATTCTTCGACTCGTCGGGGCGGGCCATGACTTGACCGGTCACCGACACGACGCATTCGCTCCGTAACGCATGGGAAGCTTGGTGCATGCCGGCATTCCGCTCGGCATTGAACACCACCTGCGTCAGCCCGGTTCGATCACGCAGGTCGATGAACAGCACGACGCCATGGTCGCGCCGCCGCTGCACCCACCCGTTTAAAACGACGGTTTGCCCGACCGCGGCTTTGGTAAGTTCGCCGCACCGATGAGTCCTGACCTTCATACCACCTTCGCTTTCTTCGAACGAGCCCATCCAACCCGGCTGATCCGCTTCTTCGGCCTGGGAACCTGCTTTTCTGCAGCCTCTTCCGTGGCGAGTTTATGCTCGGCGAGTTCGCGCAGGGCGTTCGCTTCACGGTCGGTCAGGTACCGAAACTCTCCGGCCCCCAAATCGCCCAACGACAACGGTCCCATCTTAATTCTCGTGAGCTTCAAGACCGGATGGCCGACCGCTTCCATCATTCGCTTCACTTGATGCTGGCGCCCTTCGCGGATCGTAATCTCCAGCCAGGAATTCAGCTTGGCTTTCTTCACCTTCTTCACCACAGCTGGACCGGTCATGCCGTCTTCCAACTGCACACCCTGCTCTAACTGCCGGATATGGTCATCCGTCACCACCTGCTTCACTTTAATCAGATAGGTCTTCGGCACATGGTAACGGGGGTGGAGCAGCGTCTGCGCCAAATCGCCGTGATTGGTCAAGAGCATCAACCCTTCGCTATCGAAGTCCAATCGCCCGACGGGAAATACCCGCACCGAAATTCCCCGGAGATAGTCCTTCACCGTCGGCCGACCTCCCGGATCGTTCAACGTCGACATCACGTTCTTCGGCTTATTCAGCAGCAGATAGACATACGGCTGAGCGGAACTCAGGTGCTTGCCGTCCACCTTGATGTGGGCGCGCTCCGGATCGACCTTGGTGCCGAGCTCCGTCACGACTTTACCGTTGACGGTCACGCGCCCGGCGGCAATCCACTCCTCGGCCTTCCGCCGCGAAGCGAGCCCTGATCCGGCAATGATTTTCTGCAGGCGTACCCCGCCTTCAGGCAAAGGGTCAGCGGCATTAGGCAAGGGGCGCGGAGTATTTTTTCCAGTCTTGTCTGTCATTTCAATCTATCCCCTAATCCCCTAGCCTCTCGCCTCGTGCCACTAACCAGCTCTTTATTCCCACTCGATTGTGGCCGGCGGTTTCGAACTGATGTCGTACACCACCCGGTTCACACCCTTCACTTCGTTGATGATCCGGTTCGAGATCTTGCCCAATACGTCATTCGGAATCTTGGCCCAATCGGCCGTCATGCCATCCAAACTGGTCACGGCACGAAGCGCAATGACATGCTCATAGGTCCGTTGATCGCCCATGACGCCCACAGTCCTAATCGGCAGAAGCACGGCGAGCGATTGCCAAATCTCCCGATACAAACCGGCGGCGCGAATCTCCTGATCGAGAATGGACTCGGCCGCTCGAAGGATCGTCAATCGCTCCTTCGTCACTGCGCCGAGCACCCGGATCGCCAGACCAGGTCCTGGGAAAGGCTGCCGCCACACGATCTCATCGGGAAGGCCCAATTCCTTCCCCAATACCCTGACTTCGTCCTTGAACAGTTCGCGCAACGGTTCGATCAGCTTCAGCTTCATCCGCGCCGGCAACCCGCCAACATTGTGATGCGTCTTGATCGTGGCCGACGGCCCCTTGAAGCTCACACTTTCAATGACATCGGGATAGAGCGTGCCTTGAACGAGAAATTTCACTCCGCCCGATTTCTTCTTCGCTTCCGCATCGAATTGTTCGATGAACTGTTTCCCGATAACTTTCCTCTTACGCTCGGGATCGATCACCCCTTTGAGCTTAGCCAGAAACGAATCGGACGCGTCGATCATGCGCAAGTTCAAGTGGAGCTGTTTGGCAAACGTCTGTTTGACTTGCTCCTTCTCCCCCGTCCGAAGCAGGCCGTTGTCGACGAAAATGCAGGTGAGCTGATCGCCGATCGCGCGATGCGTCAATGCCGCAGCCACAGAAGAGTCGACGCCCCCGCTCAAGGCACAGATCACCCGCTCCTTGCCGACCTGCTCGCGAATCTGCTGCACCGCCGTCTCCACATAGGACTCCATCGTCCACGTCGGCTTACAACCGCAAATGTCGTAGACGAAGTTACGAAGCAACGTCGTCCCTTCAGGCGTATGCACCACTTCCGGATGAAACTGCAGGCAATAGATCCGACGCTTGTGATCGTCGCGCTTCATCGCAGCAATCGGCGAATTACCGGTATGCGCGATGGATCGGAAGCCAGGCGGCATCCGTTCGATACGGTCCCCATGCGACATCCAGACAACGGTCGACCCGTTTGTGCCGATGCCCTTGAAGAGATCGCTCTTGTCGTCGATGGTCAGATCGGCTCGGCCGTACTCCCGATGCTTGGACTTGGCCACCTCTCCGCCGGAGAGGTGTGTCACCAGCTGCATGCCATAACAAATGCCGAGGATGGGAATCCCGAGGTCGAATAGTTCCTTAGAAACGCTCGGCGCCTTCTTCTCATACACGCTGGAGGGGCCACCGGATAACACGATGCCTTGCGGGCGATAGGCGAGAATGGTCGCCATGGAAGCGGTACAGGGCAAGATCTGAGAATAGACATGCGCCTCGCGGATGCGTCGCGCAATCAGCTGGGTATATTGCGACCCGAAGTCGAGAACCAGAATTCTATTGTGCCAAAGTTCCATGTTTTGAAAAGAGCTTATAGCTGAGGGCTGATAGCAGTAGAAAGAAAATGGGTGAGCAACGGAGGAGATACGCGACCGGCGTTCAGGCTATCGGCCATACGCCATTCGCTCTTGGCTCTATTCCCAATCCATCCGGTAATTCGGCGCTTCCTTGGTGATAATCACATCGTGCACATGACTTTCGCGGAGACCCGCAACCGTCTGCCGGATAAACGTGGCCTTCTGTTGGAGGTCCGAAATCGTCTTACACCCGCAGTAACCCATGCCGGACTTCACTCCGCCGATCAATTGGTAGATGACGGCTGAGAGTTTCCCCTTATACGGTACGCGGCCTTCAATCCCTTCAGGGACCAGCTTCTGCACCGGACGGCCGCCTTGGCCGTACCGATCTCCGCCGCCGCGCTCCATCGCGCCGATTGAACCCATGCCTCGGTATACCTTATAAGTTCCGGCTTGGTAGAGTTCGGTTTCACCAGGCGATTCGTCTGTGCCTGCCAAGAGTCCACCGAGCATCACAGAGGAGGCCCCGGCTGCCAACGCTTTCGTGATATCGCCTGAGAACTTGATCCCGCCATCGGCAATGATCGGAACCCCGGTGCCCGCGAGGACTTTTGCGCAGTCGGCAATCGCCGTCAACTGCGGCATCCCGGCACCCGACACAATGCGGGTGGTGCAAATTGAACCAGGCCCCACGCCCACCTTGACGGCATCGACACCGGCACGAAGAAGATCCTTCGCCGCCTCGGCAGTGGCAATATTCCCGGCGATCAGTTCAAGCTCCGGATACTTTCGCTTGATCATCTTGACCGTGTCCAGCACTGCACGGGAATGTCCATGAGCGGTATCGACCACGATCACATCCACCCCCGCCTTCTTGAGCCGCGCCACACGATCTGGCGTATCCGGCCCTACTCCGACAGCCGCACCCACGCAGAGCCGGCCATGTCCGTCCTTGCAGGAGTTGGGATACATAATGCGCTTTTCGATGTCTTTGATCGTAATGAGCCCCTTGAGCTCGAAATGCTTATTGACGACGGGGAGCTTCTCGATCCGATGCTCGTGCAGCACCTCGCGAGCTTTTTCCAAGCTCGTCCCTTCGGGCGCCGTGATCAGCTTATCCCGCTTCATCACTTGCGAGACCTTCAGATCCATTCTGGTTTCGAACCGCAGATCGCGATTCGTGAGAATACCCACCAGCTTTTTATCTTTCGTCACGGGAATACCTGAGATCCGGTATTTGGCCATCAAGCCGTGGGCATCGCGAATCGTTTGATCGGGCGAAATCGTAATCGGATCGAGAATCATCCCGCTCTCTGATTTCTTGACGCGGTCCACTTCAACCGCCTGATCCGTCGGCGACAAGACGCGATGAATAATCCCAAGACCGCCTTCGCGGGCCATGGCGATGGCCAGACGGGACTCGGTCACGGTATCCATCGCCGAACTGATAATGGGGACATTGATTTTGATATGGCGCGTGAGCATCGTACGCATGTCGACCTCACTCGGCAAAATCTGAGACTTGGCCGGAATCAACACGACGTCGTCGTAGGTCAATCCTAAGCGTGGTTCTTTATCGAGCATGTCGTCCCTTCACTAGATCCTCAATCCCTTGTCGCCGCGCTTACGACTTCTTCGACGCTACTCCTGTCACTTGTGCATTTTCGATTTCAGCCACGCTCTCGGCATCTTCCTGGAGCCGTTCGCTCCCCTCGTCGGCCGGCATGAACTGTTCGACCCTGGTATTTCCGCTATCGACGGCAAATACGCTGCCCCTGACATCGACCGCGATACCGTAGGGGAAATTGAATTGCCCTTTTCCGTTTCCGAACCCACCCCACTGGGTGATGAAATTGCCTTCTTTATCGAACTTCTCGATGCGATGGTTGCCGGTGTCCGTCACATACACATCGCCGGCGCCATCGACCGTAATACCCCAGGGAGACCGCAACTGACCGGCCTCTTGGGCCAGCGGACTGCTGGCATGGCCCGGCTCAGAGCTGCCGCCCCACTTGGTCAACAACTGTGGCAACACGTTGGTGCTGGTGTCGAACTTCTGAATCCGATGGTTTCCCATATCGACGACGTACACAAATCCATCTGTCTGATCCACAGCCACACCGCGCGGGAAGTAGAACTGGCCATCTCCGTTCCCGAAGCTGCCCCAGGACATGATGAACTCGCCGTTCATGTCGAACTTCTGCACGCGGAAGTTGGCGCTGTCGACCACGTAGACATACCCGCGCACCCGGTCGACCGCGATACCCCAGGGTGAGTTGAATTGGCCTTCGCCGTTTCCGCGCGACCCGAATTTCATGAGATAGCCGCCGAGTTTCCCGTCGAACTTCTGAACGCGATGATTGTTCGTATCGACCACCCAGACGTCGCCCTTGCCGTCGCAGGCGATGCCGGTCGGGTTGTGGAAATTCGAATTGGCAGAACCGAAGTTACCCCAGAGAATGATGAAGTTTCCGGCATTGTCGAATTTCTGAATGCGGTTGTTGCCGTTATCGACCACGAACAACGACCCTTGCTGATCGACACACATGCCATACACCGGAGCCATAAATTCGCCGCCATGCAACAGCGACGCACCGCGGCCGGTCCGGCCCCATTCAGCCACGCACAGGTACCCCGACGTGTTGACCAAAATCGTGGTGCTGGCCGGAGTGGAGACGTTTCCGCCCAAATCCTTAAACCAGACGTAGATCGCTTTCTGCCCGTCTCCCAGCGACAAAATAAACGGAATCGTTGCGCCGAACTTGGTAGCCGGCGTCACATCGACCCATCCCGGCGTCCCCGCCATGGGGGTCATCGGCGCCTCGGAGATAAAATAGGCCGCCACTCCGGTATCGACATCGTTCGCTGAAATCGTGACGATGACTTCCGGCGTATTCGTCATGAAGGCGCCATGATTGATCACGGCATAGGGATTTTGCGGCGCCGTGATATCGATGAGGACCGGCGTGGCCGTGACTTCGCTCGACAACGCACTTTCAGCGCCGGTCTCGAATACGGCGGTCACGGCATAGAAATAGGGGGTATCGTTCGAAAGCCCGGTGTGCGCATAGGGGTTCGTCACGCCTTCGATTTTTGTCGCCGTCTGCGTGGTGAGCTCCGGAATGGTATTGAAGTACAGGTTATAGGAATGGGCGCCAGGGACCTCCATCCAGCTCAGGAAGGCTTCCGTATCTCCTGCTTTGACTGCCACACTGTAGGGCGGCGGCGTCTCACTCGGGACCTGACTGATGGCCGCGGCGTCCTTCCCGCGATTGAGCTCTTCCTCCGTCGGCACATACTTGAGGATGCGGCCATTGCCGCTGTCGACTACATAGACCGCGCCTTCTTTGTCAACCGCGATCCCGTAGGGATAATTGAGCTGCGACTCTGCCCGTCCGCGATTACCCCAGGCACAGAGGAACGTCCCGTTGCCGTCAAACTTCTGAATGCGGTGGTTCCCGGTGTCGACCACATAGACATTGCCGAGCGCATCGCAAGCAATGCCCCAGGGGGACTTGAACTGCCCAGGGCCTGCGCCCTCACGGCCCCACTTGGCCAGGAAGCTCCCGCGCGCATCGAACTTCTGAATACGATTATTGCTTTCATCCGCCACGAAAATGTTGCCGACAAAGTCGACGGCTACGCCACGCGGGAAAAAGAACGCGCCATCGAAGCTGCCGTCACGACCCCACTTGAGCAGAGCCTGTCCATCAGACGTGAACTTCTGAATCCGCGCGTTGCTCGTGTCGGAGACATAGAGGTTCCCCTCGGCGTCCGTCGCCAATCCCCAGGGCACGTCGAACCGGCCCAGATCCGCCCCACGCCATGCAAACCCGAACTTGCCCCAGGCCTGCATCACATTGCCGTCGAGGTCGAATTTCTGGATGCGGTTATTCCCGCTGTCTGCGATGTACAACACGTCGTTCGGCCCGACCGCCAAACCACGCGGATAGTAGAAGCTCCCTTCCTGAGAAGAGGGATCGCCGCCCCAACGCGCGAGAAATTTTCCGGTTTTATCGAGCTTCTGAATCGAATGGTTATCGGTGTCGGCCACGTAGATATTGCCGTCTTTATCGAGCGTGATTCCCGTGGGCGAGCTGAACTCCCCGTCATCCACGCCTTCTCGGCCGATAGACATCGCCAACAGATAGGGCGAGGGAATCGCCATGACCTCTTTCGACTCGAGGCTCTCCCCCTTTTGCGTGACGACGGTCACCACATAGTAATAGCAAGTCCCGTTGGCCAGATCGTCATGGACAAACGGACTCTGAATGCCTTCCACACAGGCGCCATTCTCTTTTGTCACCCCAATGACGGCTTTGAAATCATCGTCGCCGGCAATCGGACGCGTGAGGTCGGAGAACTTGATCATCACGCCCTTGGTCGTCTTGAAATAGAGATTGTAGTACATGGCATCGGGAACGGAGTCCCAGGTAATGGTCACCCGGCCATTCCCCGGTTTTGCGGCCACGTTCGCCGGAGCCGGAGGGAGCTCTTCTTCTTCGGCGATTGAATCACCGGCACCCCATTCTCCCTGAATTTCTTCGATGGTCAGATGCGTTCGATCAAACCGAAACATCTCGTCGAATAGCCATGCTTTAATCATTGGTGGTGCCTCGTGTGACAGGACCGGGTGAAATCGAAGAACTTCGCCTCTTTCAACAACTTAGATTGAGAACGGGAAGTCTAACAAAGCGGCTTGAGGGGAGTCAACGGGGGAACGGGGATGGAGCCTGATGATCTTCTGTGCTCGCGGAACGCGCACGATAAGAATGTGCTCGTCCGACGCGCGCCAGTGGAAGATCAATCAGCCCCCATCCCCTGAAGAGAACATGAGCGGCTTGGAGGGATCACTTCGAGGTGTGGGATCGTCCAAATGCGCACAGTGAAGAACAGCCTGCCGACTCCCTGCCGGGACAAAAGGCCCTCGTTGACGCGCGCAATTCAAGGAGCACTCAGGCTCCCGTTTTTGAAAGATGTGGGGAGGTGGAAGGAAATGGGGAATCAAGGGGGGCGGGAGTCTCGGTTCTAAGTCCGAGGCTTCCAGAACTTCGAACCGCAAACTTCGAACTTCTAATCGCGCTATTCTCGCCTGTCTCGCGCTTCGTGCGCTATCAAGACGCTGGCGAACTTTTTCAGCATCCTATTACGCCTGTTCAACCGGCTCTTCGAGCGAATCTTGAAGTACCGTCTCGTTGGTTTCTACATCAAAGGCCAATACCGCCTCACCTTCCGCAAGGTCACTCGTGACGGGAAGGTCTTCAGAATAGGACGATTCGGATGTCTCAACCGTTAGCAACGACTCCTGTTCAATCGGCAAGAGCGCCTGCTCGGATTCGCCCAGTTCTTTGAACTCACGCAACGGAGGAAGCTGGGTCAGGTCTTGTAGGCCGAAATGCTCAAGGAAGAACTTGGTGGTGCCGTACATGATAGGCCGGCCTGGCACGTCTTTTCGCCCGACGATCCGCACCAGCTTACGCTCGCACAGGGTGCGTAACACACCGGACGTTTCGACGCCACGAATCTCTTCGATCTCAGCCCGCACGAGCGGCTGCTTGTAGGCAATAATGGCGAGGGATTCGAGGGCGGAGCGCGAGAGCTTTTGCGCCGCCTTCGCCTTATCCATTCGCTTCAACCAGGGCCCATACTCCTGCTTCGTCACCAGCCGATACCCGCCTGCAACCTGCACCAGCTGAATGCCGCGCCCTTCCTGATCCAAGTCGTGCGCGAGAATATCCAAAGCCTGCACCACTTCGGCTTTTGAGACCGTCCCCACAATCGACATCAACCTCGCCACCGGCACCGGTTCGGGCGACACGAACAAGACGGCTTCAAGAATCGCTTTCAGTTCCCGCACGTCGATGGCGACAGCCTGGCTGTTCATCGTCGTCTCGGCAACGGCTTCCTGAGCAACGACTTCAGGCTCCGGCACCTCGCCGCCGTCAAGAAGCGGCGTTGGTTCCACCAATGTCATGTCGACTGTTTCCTGTTCCACGGTTGAGCTCATGCTCCCCTCCATTCAGCATCATCTAATTCCGCCGGGTCTGGCACGAGTGAAAAGGCGCGCGACACAAGGATCGGCCCAAAATGCTCCGCCTGGAATATCCGGGCCGTTCGAAGCTTCATGAGCTCCAGCAAGGCCAAAAATGTCACGATGATCACCAGCCGATGACAGGACGGCTCGAAGAGATCGACGAAGTTTACCGACTCCTGCCCTTCCAACATTTCTAAGATCGAATTCATCCGATCCCGAACCGTCAAATTATCGGGTAGGATATCCATGAAGGTCTTGCCGGGATTGCGATTCAAAATCCCCTGCAACGCATCCACGAGATCGAACAAGCTGACATCGACCATCAGCGACTCATCCGACTCCAATTCGACCGTCGGGCTCTGTTCACGACTGTAGATCTCCCGCCACAACCGCTCGTGCTCGTCCAACTGGTTGGCTGCCTCTTTGAACTGCTTATACTCGAGCAAACGCCGTACCAATTCCTCACGAGGATCCGGCCCATCTTCCTCGTCAACCGCCGTCTCATCGACGGGAAGCAGCATCTTGGATTTAATCTGAATCAGGGTCGCCGCCATGACCAGAAACTCCCCTGCGACCGTCAGGTTGAGGTCTTCCATCGCCTCAATATAAGTGAGGTATTGCTGGGCAATCAGATGGATGGGAATGTCATAGATATTGATCTCGCTCTTCTTAATCAGATGGAGCAGGAGATCAAGCGGCCCCTCAAAGTTCTCGATGCGAACCTGATAGGGCAATTCGGTTTGTTCGGTATCGTCTGAGTGGTTATCCACAAGCGGACTTATACCAGCTTTGGGGGGAGAGGAGCAAGCCTCCATCTATTAGTAGTGGTCACAGAGAGAAACCGCCATCTTCACCGCGAACGAATCAGATAGGCAATCAGCATGGCACTGAAGATCAGGAGGGAGAGGATGATCGCATACTGCACAGTCTGATTTTCGAGCCCCAGGGGAGCCTGTCCGGTCGCCGATCTGGTCGCTCGGGTAAACAGTGGACCCTGTTCGAAAAAGACTTTGGAAAAGTCCTCTCGCCCTTTGAACTTCGCATCGGAAAAGTCTGCCGTCGATCGGAACGTCGCCCGGCGGAAGTAGGCGTCTCCCTCGAACAGGGTAAAGGTAAAGAACGCCTCCCGATCAAACGTGGCTTCAGAGAAATCCGCCAAACCCTGGAACCGGCTTCCGGAAAACCCGGTGCCCAACTTGAAATAGGTACGCGACAGATTGGCATCCTTCTCGAAGACCACTTCCAAGAACTCCACCAGCCCATTGAATCCCGATTGCTGGAATGTCACCGGCCCGTGAAAGACAGATCGATGGAATCGCGCATGGGGGCCAAAGGCCGTCTTCTCCGCAAAGAGGTCGCGCAGAAATCGCCCCTGCACAAAATAGCTCTCTTGCAAGAACACCGCACCTGACAACGTCACAGGCTGCACGAACAGAGACTGTGAGAGATCCACGATCTGTTCGAACTTAGTCCCGCTGAACGTCACAGGCCCCTTCACCACCAGCAGCCCTTGCCTCGATTGGTGCCTGATCGCTCCGCGCACCACCGAATTGACGATCGTCAGGGAACCGGCAATCACGCGGACCTCCCGCCCCTGCAGTTCCTTCATCCCCTCAAGCTCGGACGGCAACGAACCAACTGGCAAGGTATCCAGCGACAGATCGCCGCGAACCACCACCCCTGAAAGATCGAGCCCCTTCCCCTCCTTGAGCGCCTGGAGTAACTGCGCCGCATCCACCGCTCGCGCCTCTCGCTCCGGTTCCGTGCAGTCCGCGCCAAGATGCAGCGTAAACGCCGCGCCTGGCCCTGAAGCAGACTGCTCCACCGAACAGGTTGACGCCACGGCACCGATCGGCAGACCGAGAAGCGCCATCCCGCCCGCTATGATCCCTGCACATATCCGATTCATCATGCAGGCCCTTATACGGAATGCCAAGGCCCAACGCAAGACAAGAACCGCTGAATGACTGTACGGCCCAACAGAAATTGCTACACTTTCGAGAACGAACAGCGCTGAACGAGAAACGCGGAACGCTGAAGGGACAATCGTGCCTCTCATCATCGTTCATCGCTCACTGCTCAGCGTTTCATCCCACGAAGGAGCCCCACGATGCCACGTCATCTTGCTGCCATTTGCACGTTAGTCCTCACCCTTCTCTGTGGAATCCCAGCCTCAGTCCGCGCGGATACGGTCATTGAGCTCCCAGTCCTGGCGGCGATTCACCAAAATAATCTCGGCGTGTTTGAAGTCCTCATGATGTGGTGGGATAAAAACCCCGACCCGAATCCCATTCGACTCCAATGGCTCCTTGCCGGCGTACGGCTGGGCGATGCCCATTTAGGCGCCATGGCTCAGGCCTTTAGCTATGCCGTCGAACGGACACCCTCGCTCCAGCATAGTGGAACCGTCTCGGTGCAAGGGGTCGCCTATCGGCCCACCGGCAGCGACGGACCGAGCGCCGGGGCGGCGATGACAGTCGGATTCATTGCCCTATTCAAGGGCGACCGCATTCAGCGAGGCATTGCTTTGACCGGAACCATTGAGCCGGGAGGACAGATCGGCCCGGTGGGCAGTATCCCCGATAAGATTCGGGCGGCTGCACGAGAAGGGTTTCGCACCGTGCTTGTTCCGCGCGGGCAGATGTATGACGCGAGATGGAACCTGAACGAATTGGGGCTTCAGCTCAATGTGACGGTGAAAGAAGTCGACACAATCGATGAGGCGTATCTGCTCATGACAGGCCAACGAATCTAGAACAGGATGCTGAAACAGTCCGCCAGCTTCGTTCTCGCATCGTTCAGACCCTCAACGTACCGAAGAGAGGCTCACGGATATCGGAATCACTGGAGGGGCCTTTCCGTTCGCCAAGATCCATTCAAAGGGCGAACGGCCCACACGAAGTGCGGTTTGTACCTCCTCGGCTCTTCACTCGCTGCGGCCTTGCTGAACGGCCTTTTTGAGCATCCTGTTAAGCTGCGGCGACTTGCATGATTGCGTCATACTCCGCTTGCGTCAACCGATGCATGCCCAAGGTTAAACGTCGCGTGAGTTCGGCCTGATCGGCAATCTGCAACACGTTCAGCAAGAGGGGTTGACTCACAGCGGATGGGCAAGCCAACCGACGTACGCCGTCGATCCGCACAAAGCCAAATCTGGCCTCCGTTCTCAACTCATCGCTGAGGAACGCGTCCAACGCGGAAAAATCTAACACGGGAGAGAGGATTCGAAACTCGGCACAGAGCCCGACCTTCAGCACATACACCAACCCACGAGACTCTGCATCGAGGTAGGTCTGGAGATTCGTCCGGATCAGTCCGGTGCAGAGGCCCCAGAGGCCATGCCCGAGTTGCAACTCAGCACTTTCCTCCGAGGTGCGCTCTCGCAAAGCCCCGGCCACGAACAAAAAATGACTCATAGGCAATTCATCGCGGGTATTCAGCAGGAAGATATTACACGGGCAGAACGGATACCATGAAACCGGAACAGAGTCCCAGCCTCATCTCGCCGGACGACTCGGCGAGACCTGGCATCCCATGCGGGTGTCAATGCGTGTGGTAATCGTCTGAGTCCTCGAGCAGGCTCTCTGGTTTTTCGAGGAAATCCGAGTCTTCATCTTCCCCATCCAGCGTAAGCTCTTCTTCCACGTCTTCATCGGTCTCGTCGGCGTCATCGGCCAGATCGACATCGTCATCGAGCAACTCATCCTCAAGATCGGCATCTTTCGGCATCGGAGACGCCGTCGGCCGCGAGGATACTGGCCTCTGGACCTCGTCCTCATCCATGAACGACTGCACGGGCTTCTTGACGTGGGCTGGAGACGCGGACTTGGACGACGGGGCTGACACCGTTTTTGCTGCCGGTTTTTTCAGCGCGGGCTTGGGTGCCGCCGCAGAACGTTTCGGGGCAGCCTTCTTGGCAGTTTTCATCGTGACTTTCTTCGCAGCAGATTTCTTCACGGCCTTCTTGACTGCGGGTTTTGCTTTGGGTTTTGCTTTGGCTTTGGCCGTTGCCTTCGCAGAGGCTTTCTTCGCCGGTTGTTTCTTCTTCACCATCGAAATTCTCCTCTTTCATCCAGTGGATGTGTGACGCGGCCTCCATCTAGCATGAACTTATGGGGTCTTGCAACTCACACCCCCCATCGCCTCCGAAAGGATGCCACAAACCCGCTCCTGCAACCAATCCGCTCCACGACGGCTCACCCCCATACGCGCGCGTCACCGGCATGATAAAATAGGCAGTAGAAGAGAGCCGAATCCTTCTCCATCCAAACGGCTCTATGGTATAGAAAGAAAACTGTCTGGGAGCCCTCATGAACCCTCGCCTCCTCATAGCCCTGCTTCTCACCCTGGGACTGTTCTCGGCCTGGCCGACGGCCGCGACACCCCCTTACACAGCCATCATTATCGAGAGTGGTTCCCCCTACTTTGTGCCGAAATCCGTCACCGTCTCGACTGGATCTCCCATCCAGTGGGAAAATCCCACAGCAACGGAACATACCGTCACCCATACCGGCTGTTTGGAGGACGGCGATCACTGCGCCTTCGACTCCGGCCTCATGCTTCCGAACGGCACATTTACACTCCCCGGACTCGCTCCCGGCCGTTACCCCTACCTCTGCCGCATTCATCCCATCATGCGCGGAGTCATCACCGTTACCGACGGCCCCCAGATCCCATCCCAGCTCTAACGTTTGTCTGAAGAAAAGAGCCTATAGTGTATGGCTGATGGCTAGAAACCAGAGCCGGAACTGCCCAACCCGATGATCGACTGATTCTCACGACAGATCGTGCGTTCCCCGAGCCATCATCTATACGCCATTCGCGATCAGCTCCCCCACCAACGGCGCTTCACGTCCCTTTGGGCCTTGCGAGAATCCTGGCCCCTCGTGTAGGCTGCGGCGCTCACACAGGTTGTCCAACAGGCTGCGGAAAACTCTGTGAAAGAAAAAAGTACAGCTCAAATGTTTCGCATGCATAGAAACTCCAATAGCTTCAGGATGCTCAAAAAGGCCGTCCAGCAAGGCCGCAGCGAGCAAAGAGGCGAGGCGGACCCTTGTGGTACGTTGAGCCTTTTCGTGAAGCGAGAACGCCGCTGGCGGTCTTTTTCAGCATCCTGCTAAACATGAAACCAGCTGTCGCCGCGCATCAACCGCTCAGCCTCACCGGAGAGACGCTCAGTCTCCTGGCCTGGCATATCCCCGATCTCATCGCCTATCAGCACCACGAAGACGAATGGTGGTTCGCCCCCCTCGATGACAATCTGCCCATCGTGCGATTGAATCGCACCGGCCTGGAGATGCTCCAGGCGATGAACGGCCACACCTCCGTTAGCGCACTGGTGGAAAAATATGGGACGAAGATCTGCGGACCGGATGGACAGCCTGGGCAGTGGCATTTGGAACATTGGTCCCTGCCCACCTACTCGCTGTGCTACTTCGGAACGGAACCTCCTGGCGGCCACCGCCACAAGGCCAAGTGGGACCTGCTCCTCCAAGAAATCAGGGAAGGCTGGTCAGGGCAAGAGGGGTTCGAGGGGGAAGAACACCTTGAAGACTTTCATCATCACGAACTCTCCGACAGCGGCGAAGACGACGGCCACTTCGACCTCATCGAAACCACCGTGTCACACCTCTTCCGGGAGCCGAACGAGACACTCAACGGCTTGACCTATGGCCGGCTGCTGATGAAACAATTGCGGAAGCTCGGCTGGTTCAACCCCAAGCCCCGCGTCATCGTGGAAGTAGGCGGCGGACTCGGCTACCTCGCCCGAGAGTTGGGCAAGGAACTGTTGCCGTTTGAAAAGCAGACCATCCGCTACATCTCCCTCGACATCACCCAGCCCTTCCTCAAGCTGCAAGTCACCCGCGCCAAGACCGGAGGCTGGGGTGGCATCGGCACCCGCGCCAACGGCGAAATGCTGCCCTTCAAAGACAACTCCGTCGACCTCGTCATCGACAACGAAAACATGGCCGACATGACCCCGGTAAAGCTGACCAGGAAAGAACTCCAAGAGGGAACGGGCGAGACGCCGCAGCATCAGGAAGCATTAGATTGGATCAGACGCACAAGGCTGCCGCTGGGCCAGGACCTGCCGGAAGATGTGATCTTCAACCTCGGCCCCTTTCGCTTCGTGGCGGAGCTCTGGCGCGTCTTGAAGCCGGGCGGCAGGGCTTTTCTCACGGAGTTCGGGATCGAAGAAGGCTGGCCGGCACCGGTCAAGCTGCCGGGCCATACGGAATACGAAGTCCAATACAGCCACTTGCGCCAAGCCGTGCGCTGGCTGGGATTCCAGGAACGTTATCTCTCGCTGCCACAGTTCCTCGCCATGAAGCCTGACACCAAAGTGCTTTGCACCGGCGCGGCCTATACCATTCAGCGGTTCTGCCAGGCTATGAACAAGCCCTTCCCCGTGCGTGCCTATACGGAGAAGGAACTGCAACAGGCTCTGGGCGACATGCTCCCCAAACTCCATGGTTGCCACTACCACGACGTGGTCGATCCCGCCTGGTTCGGCCTCCTCGACTTCAAAGTCTTGTTATTGGAAAAGCCAGGCGGAGCCCCGAAAGCCAGCTTCTCTGAGAACCAAGGCTATCGGTGGTATTCGCAGAAATAGGCAGGGAAGCTGTCAGCCTTCAGCGATCAGCCGCGACAAAGACTCTCTACTCTGCGAATTCAACTCGAATGGTACGTCCCAGCCGCACTTCAAGGGTGATAAGCATTTCGAGGCTGAACTTGTCCCATTTGCCACACACAAGATCGGACACACGGGATTGTGCGATGCCAAGACGCTTGGCGGCTGCTGCCTGAGTGAGCTTCTGCTTTTCGATGTAGAGGCGAAGATCGCTCATGAGATTGGCTCGCATCTGGAGCACGGCTGCCTCGGCTGGATCGAAGCCGAGATCAACAAAGATATTGTCGCTGGATTTAGTAATTTTCTTTTTCATGACCGGTCTATGCCCACTCGTCGCGCAAGCGACGCTGATAGTCAACAGGGTCCTCCGACAATCGGATCACACCCTCGTGATGCCGGAGTTGTTCAACTCCGCATGCCGAGGCAGCACCCAACAACTGCCGTTCGATGCGCAGCCACTCCTCATAGGGGATTAAAACCCCGACAGGGCGCCCCTCTTCGTCAGTCACAATCTGCTTGTGAATCGCGCTCATCAAAACACCACTCCAGACGCCCTATTATAATCAACGACGAGCAAAAGGGAACGCTGAATTGGGAGCACAGAGACTGACCATGCACCCTGTGCTCCCGGAACAGAGGAAGGGATGGAGCCTGATGATCTTCCGTGCTCGCGCAACGCGCGGCCTCCGAAGGGGAAGAGGGGGCAGCCTGGCCGTCCTCCTGCTCGCGGAACGCGCACGATGAGGCTGTGCTCGTTCGACGCGCGCATTCGAGGATCGACCAGGCCGCCCCATGAATAGAAAAGGAAGCGAGCTTGGAAGGGTCACTTCTAGAATAATGCCGAGCTGGATGCGCACAGTGAAGGAATGCCTGGTTAGCCTACTTGAAGAGTAACGGGGAGAGCACGGAAAGGAGTCGTTCGATCGGAAGACGAGATGTATGATTACAAGACCTGACCCTGAATGCCGCCGCACAATCAGTCGATAAATTGGGTGAATCGTCTATTTGTGACAGTCGCCCCGTAGTTCTCAAAAAGGACATCAATAAAGTGTGGAGCCAGTCTGGAAATGTTTGTTGATGAACCTGAACTATATACCTCCCCCTGCCAAATAGTTCTGATGGCTTCAGGAGCCTGGGATTTCTCAAGATCTACCAAGACGATCTCGAAAAACCGGGCATACTCAGAAGAAGATTCTACCCTTTGACCTCCCCAAACAAAGTCTGGGCTGCTACTAACGCTGGCTATGCCAGAACCAACTGAGTATTTGTAGATAACGGCAACATTCGGAACCTCTTCGGGGGAAGCCTTTCGATACCCATGCTCTGCCATTTTCTTTTCAATATGCTCTCTGATAATGCGTTCGGTTAGGCTTATGGAATCTGGAGAGATAACTTTGAACAGAGGATTATGTGGAGGCTCCATATGCGACAAAGTGCTTACTCTACCAGTAAGCGCAGCACAGCCAGCAAGCAAAGAGCCAACAACAATGAATGATGCCAGTCGCGAAGGTTCCGTCCGCATCCAGTGCCTCCCCCTTGAAACATTAAAAAGGCTTCGACAACCATTCGCCCCATAGTCGTTTATCGAGCATATTCACGCGTTTCGTTAGTCGAGGTATCCAATTAGATAGATGATCCCCCCTGAGTTTTCCTGACAATCCAGTGAATGGTTCCTTCTTTAAAGCAAAATGAGCTAACCCTACTTTTCCAATAGAGCAGTTCAGGCTCTAAGTCTCAGAGCCTGTTCAATGTTCTGCTGTCGCCTACTGTTGTCGAGGCTCTGTCCTTGAACTCCCACTGCGTTGGACAAGCCAATTAGGTTCGCCCGTGCCTTTTCGATGTCCTTAAACGTAGGAGTAATGCGCAGACACGACCAGACGCCATAGAAGGGTATTGAGTTAGCTTGTGCTATCAGCGTACTGGCCAGTTCACGATATTTCGCCCTCGCCTCCCGAGCCCGAGCATCATCGGAGCCCGTAACATTCACCACCGTGTCTGCATTCGCGAAGAGCACAAGTGACTTGGCAATCGCCTCTCTAGTCGTTCTAAGTTCTGAAATGGGTTTTACGGCAAACTGCGCTCCAACATACCCGATGACGCCTAATGCTGCGGACGCAAAATAACCAACGTAATCCATGTAACCCTCTCGTAAACCGATTAAAGATCAAGTCTTGGGTTGAGGGTCAAGTCTTGCAACCGAACACTTCTAGCGTCCGGTCCTTCGAAGACTTCTCAGTCATCGTGTCCGCGTTGCTAGGTCGATAAGCACCCCTTCCCGCAATCCCAGATCGCTGACTAACACGCTCGGCATTCCCAATGTCTCCATGATCGTCCGAATGATGATCGCGCCAGCAGCGATGACTTCTTAACGGCCTTTTTCGAGACCAGGCCGAGCTTAAGGAGTCAGACCCCTTTGGTTCCATTCGCAGCTGGTGCAAACGCTATTTCGCGAGCTTGAAGGCTACCGCAGCGTCCGAACGCTGACTTCCCTGAAGAACACGATATCTTCATTGCTGTGGTTCTGAAGACCGATGTACCCGGCCAGCGGCCTAGGGCCACGATCGGGCTCCCAATCCTCCTTCTTAGGGGGCACAGGCTGACCTTCCCGATAATCAGTCACCTGTACGCCGTTGATCGCTACAGTGGTGCAACCGTTATCGAGCGTGATCTCCATCATGTTCCATTCGTCAGCATGAGCCGGTCTGGCAGTCGCTCGAGTCAGAGAATAGAGCACGCCGGTCGTATGGTACTCATCGGCCCGGTCATCGATCTGGACTTCATAGCCGCGGTTGACAGGCATCCACGGCTCGGACGGTTTCTCCGGGACTCGAATGAATACCCCGGAGTTGACGCCCCCTGGATTTCGGTAGATAACTCGAATCACCATGTTGCCGAACGTCTCGCGGGTGTACCACAGCAGCCCCATGCCACCTTCCGTCTTGAGCGAGCCGTCTTGAACAACGAACTGACCTGAGCCTACATGTTCCCACCCGGCAAGATCCCGTCCGTTGAAAAGGGGCCTCCATGAAGTTCGCGGTATATCGGCACACCCGGATATCAGAACAGCAACGGCCAGGCTCACGGCTAATCTGCGTGCCAAACGACTGAGAAGACTCACCGCGCCTCCTTCACTCACTCAGTCTCAACCTGTCCAATAACTCCTCAACTGTTCGAATGTCAGAGCCGCTTTCAAGCAGATGCATGGCAAAATATCAATTGAGTGTCACGTCTTGCGATCATATATTCCTTACAGTCCGATCCTATTAGGTCCTCACGGTCATCCGTATTCGCCTAACCAGATCGATCAGTACCCCTTCGCGCAAGCCCAGATCGCTGACCAGCACCGCCGGCATCCCGAGCGTCTCCATGATCGTCCGGATGATGATCGCGCCGGCGGCGATGACTTCTTCGCGGCCCTTTTCTAAGCCTGGCAGACCTGCTCGGTCGGCTTTATTGCGGCTGAGGAGTGTCTGTTCGGTTTCTTGGATCGTGCTGAGCTGTAACTGATAGTTATGAATTCTGGCTGGCTCGTAGGTGGAAAGTTTCTGGGCCATGGCGGCTAGGCTGGTGATGGTCCCCGCCGTACCGACGAAGGTGGCTGTCCGATAACCATCCATGCCGGCGACTGCTGCTTTTGTTTCTCTTGCGACCCATTCGCGCGCCTGTTGCACTTCATCGGCAGTCGGAGGGTCGTGACGCAAGATCCTCTCGCAGAGACGCACGACCCCGATATCGATCGAGCGCACGACCGGCTTTTGGCCTGGCCTGTCTAAAATAAACTCGGTGCTGCCTCCGCCGATGTCGAGGGCCAGGACGTCGGTCACGCCATCGGGCAAGCCGGAGCGAATGCCCAGCATTGTCCGCCGAGCTTCTTCGTCGCCTGTGATGATCTCGACGTCGAAACCTACCTCACGTTTTACGCGATCGAGAAACTCGTCACGATTGGCTGCATCGCGCACGGCGCTCGTCGCGACGACCGCCACAGCATCGACATGAGAAGCCTCGATCAGCTCCCGCCATTCCCTCAGACACTGGATCACCCGATCCATCGCCATAATGTTCAGTCGCTTGGTCTGATCGACGCCTTCACCCAGCCGCAGAATACGTCGCTCGGATCGGACTTCCTTCAACCCCTTATCGGGAAGCAAATCGGCAATGAGCAGACGGCAGGTGAGCGTACCGATATCCAGGCCAGCGAGACGCATCGTATTTGGCGAATCCTTCATACGTCGATCCGAACTTCCGTCATCTCCGACTCAAACTTCCCGCGGGTCTCTTTGAGCTCCTGGATCTCTTTGACAAGTCGGCCGATTTCCGCGTCGTACAGGACCCGCTCAACCGGCTCGCCTCCCTCGCGAAGGTTCACTGCTCGTTCACCGACATCCCGATGGAGTTCGGCTAATTTCTGATCGAGCTTGCGTATTTCGAGCCGGATACGCAGTAACTCCGTTTCTTCCAACGCGCGGTTCGCCACCTGCGCCGTGCCAAGACGCAACGTCGCGACTCCCGCCTTCAAATCATGTTTCAACCGCTGTAGTAAGCCCACGTAACACCTCTGGCTAGGGGCTAGAGGCAAAGGGCAAGGGGCTTGGAGGAGAATCGCTTCCCACCCCTTGCCTCTAGCCTCGTGCCTCTCGCCTATGATTTATTAACTCACCGACCCCAAATCCAACTTCGTTTCCCATCGCCGCAACATGGTCTCTCGCAAGGCACGATGCGTCACAGCCTTAAGCTGTGGGTCTTGCTTCAGCAGGGCAAAGGCTTCCTGCCGCGCCTGCTGAAGCAGCTCGACATCCCGCACCAGGTTCGCAGCGCGAAACTCCGGCATGCCCCATTGCCTGAGTCCAAAAAACTCCCCAGGCCCGCGGATGCGAAGATCCTCTTCGGCAATCACAAATCCATCGGTCGATCGCACCAGCGCGTCCAACCGCTCCTTGGCCACTGACGGCGGTTCGCCTGCCTCCTTGGGCTTCTTGGATCGAAACAGCACCCCGCCCGAGGCCATCAGCAGACAATAAGATTGGTGTGCGCTTCGCCCGACCCGTCCGCGCAATTGGTGCAACTGCGCCAGCCCAAACCGCTCGGCATGTTCGATCATCATGACCGTGGCATTGGGCACATCGACTCCGACCTCCACCACCGTCGTCGCGACCAGGACCTGGATCTCCCCCTTCTTATACGAGGCCATGATCTGTTCTTTCTCGTCCGACTTCATTCGTCCGTGCAACAGCCCGACGCGAAACTCGGCTAACTCATTCGCTTGCAGTTGCTCGGCTCCTTGCATGGCCGCCTGCAGATCGGTCTTCTCCGATTCTTCGATGAGCGGATAGACCACATAGGCCTGACGGCCGCTCCGTAGTTCATCCCGAAGAATCTGATAGGCCCGCCCCTTCTGACTGTCGCTCAACAGAAACGTCCGAACCGGCTTGCGCCCCGGCGGCATCTGGTCGATCACCGAAACATCCAGGTCTCCATAGACCGTCATGGCCAGCGTACGTGGAATCGGCGTCGCAGTCAGCACCAGCACATCGGGCTTATAGCCCTTTTCCATGAGCGTCTTCCGTTGGAGCACGCCGAATCGATGTTGCTCATCCACCACCACCAGTCCAAGCTTCGCGAAGGTGACGCCTTGCTGAATGACCGCATGGGTCCCGATCACGACCTGCGCGGTCCCGGAGGCCACCTGCTCACGCACGGCTTTACGCGCCGCCGCACGCCCCCCGCCACTCACCAGCACCACGGACAGTCCGAGCGGTTCCAGGAATCCCTTCATCGTCCGATAATGTTGTTCGGCGAGAATTTCCGTTGGGGCCATCAAGGCAGCCTGATAGCCCGACCCGCAGGCCAGCACCATCGCCTGCACCGCCACGATGGTTTTACCGGACCCGACATCGCCCTGCACCAGACGGTTCATCGGTTTGCTCGACGTCATGTCCGACAGGATCTCGCGATTCACCCGCTCTTGCGCTGCGGTTAACTGAAAGGGCAGCGCCCGATCCAGCTTCCCCAGAAGCGGCGTTTTCGGATTGAACGAGACCTGCTTCACCTCTTCCTTCATGACTCGTTGCCGCGAGGCTAACGCAAGTTGGAGCACGAACAGTTCTTCGAACGCTAAACGCCGATGCGCCGGCGTAAGCCCTCGATCGAGCTGGCCCCCATCAGTCCCTGGCTGAGGGAAATGCACATCCTGGATGGCTTGCTGAATGGGAGGCAATCGATAGCGAGCACGGAGCGAGACCGGCAGCACCTCTTGTGCCTCGGCGGCATGGGCGTCCAGCAGGCTTTTCATGAGCACCCGCATCTGCCGGGAGGTCCAGCCTTTGGTTTCGTGGTATATCGGAACGATCCGGCCCACATGCAGCGGCGCTTCGGATTCCGCGCCCACCACTTCGTATTGCGAGACCTCCATCTTCATCGCCACAAACCCCTGCGCGCCGGCTATCACCCGCCCGGTCAGCATGACGCTCGTCCCAACGGTGAAGACCGGTTCGAGGAACGGCTGATTGAAGAACACTACCTGAAGCCGCCCGGTGGCATCCTCTACCACAATGTCGAGGATGGAGAGGCGGCGACTGCGGGCCTTCTTGGCCTCGCTTCGGATAATCGTGCCGCAGATCGAGGCCTCCGCCCCAGGCACCAGTTCTCCGATCGGGGTCATGACCGAGCGATCTTCATACCGCCACGGTAACGTCCAGAAGGCATCCTCAATCGTGTCGATCCTGAATCGTTGGAGCAATGCGGTGCGCTTCGGGCCGACTCCCTTCACGAAACGAATAGGCTGTTCCCACCATGGTCGAGAGGGAATGTCATTCATCACAGGCTCACGCATCACCACGGGTTCCGGTTCGCCCCATGCTCTGGCCGGATCGCAGGCTGCCTTGCGCAACGTCCCGAGGATGGCCATAGCGTCCTGCAGTCGGCGCTGCTGCTCCTCTGCCGGGAACCGCTGCTGGTCATCTTGAAACAACCTCCTGAGCTGAAGCAACGAGGCTTCAATCGCCCGAGGATAGACGCGATCGGATAGGGCCTGCATGACCTGTGATGAGACAAAATGATTCAGATTCTTAACGGTGGGGAGATGTGCAAAGGCATCGCGAGTCGCGAATTCGATCGGACGCGCGACTCGGTCCAGCCATTGCTGAAACTGTTCAGGGGGTGTGGGCTCGGAAGAGCGCCGTATCACAATGGCGAATCGTAACACAGCCTCTTCCCCGCCTCAACGACCACGACAGCCCGAAGGTCGTGGTGCGAGACTTACGGGAGCGGCGCGACTCGAAGCTCTAGGTCAGACCTTCCGAACACTTCAGCCTTCAGCCTACCCCCCTGTCTCCCGTACAATTTGGCGACATTTCTTTGCCTCCCTTCCCTAGGGTGCTACATTGGAGCTCATCCACAGAGGTCTTCTATGTACCGCCGTAATATTGGCCACATTTTGTATCCCATCGCCTGCCTCCTGGGGCTGTTCATCGTCTATCAAGCCTGGTTCAAACCGACCTACCTCCTGACGCCGCCGCCAAGCCAGCCCGAGACTGTCGTGGAAAGCGCAAAGGAGGCGCCACCAGAACCACAATATACAGGTCCCGCAGAGCCGGAACCGAAACAGATTCGCCTGATCGATCCCTCGGTGGTCCCGGACACGACGCATCATGAACTCTTAGAAACGATTCGCGACGAAATCGAAAAAGGAAACGTCAAAATCGCAGAAACCAAACTGACCGATCTGCCGCCCGGCCTATCATCGGACGAAAAGACCCGTCCCTATGTCGCGGTGCTGTGGAACAATCTCGGCATCCAACTCGAAAAGGCCGGAGGGACCTCTGCCTCGGTCTATGCATTCAAAAAGGCCTCGTCGCTGGACAGTAAAAGCCCGACCATTCATCTCAACCTGGCCCATGCCTACTGGGAGCTCCGTGATCCGGCCATGACGCAGAGCTTTTTGGAAAAGCTGGTGGCCCTGGCTCCGAACGAAGCGTTCCCCCATCTGGCATTGGCCGAGCTCTTTCAGGAACGGGACCGACTCGGTGAAGCCGCCCGCCACCTCGACCTGGCCACAGCCCGCGCGGGCAAAGATCCCGCCGTGCAATCCTATCTGAAAACCGTCACGGCCAAGGTCCGCCGAACCGAGAAGAGCGATGCGCGGCTCACCAGCCGGGACAGCACCCACTTTACCGTCAAATTCGACGGGGAAGCCGATCAGGCAACCTGGGTCGCCGTGCTGGAGATTCTGGAGGAGGCCTATCGGGAGATCGGCCAACGATTCGGACATTTCCCGTCAAAACCCATCGTCGTCGTCCTCCAAGCCAACTCCACGTTCCAATCGGAAACCGGCAGTCCGGCCTGGGCCGATGGACTCTTCGACCCTGTGCTCGGACGCATCCAAGTCCCTGTGCAAGGCACCCTGGTAAACCGTGCCTGGCTCAGGCAGGTGCTGCGGCACGAATTCGTCCATGCGCTACTGCACGACCAACAGGGCCCAGCCAGTAGCGCCTTCCCGACCTGGCTGAATGAAGGGTTAGCGATGGAGTTGTCCGAGGATCGCTGGTCGGACCTCGACCGGATGATGAAGCAGGACTACACGCTGCTTCCTCTGCCTGCCTTAGAAGGGGCATGGGGCGAATTGCCCCCTGAAACCGCAGCCCTCGCCTATCAGGAAGCCAACTCGGCCGTTCGTTATCTGATCGACCGCTTCGGCATGCACCAAGTGCACGGCCTGCTCTCACATCTCAAAGCCCGGCAGGCGCTCTCTGCCGCCATGCAATCGCAGTTATCGCTGTCGTATGAGCAATTCCAGTCTCGGTGGCTCGATCAGTTACAGGTGCAGGTGAAAAAGAGCTAGCGGGGAAACGGTGAGCGATGAGCGATGCACGATGAAGAGCAAAACAATTGTCGCTTCAGAGGTCTGGCTTTCGATAGATTGAACCCACTCCTTCCTCTCTAGATCGTTTCCTCGATCACATCCTTGGGTTCTGCACTATGCCAAGCGGGCAGGATCTCAGCGGCATCATCCTGCCCGACTGCGACTTCAGTCTCCTCCTCGCTCGGCTCGATCGTATCTTCCCACAACAGCTTCCGGCTCCCATCATCGAACATCCTGATGCGAAACTCGATCTGTTGAGAAGGAGCCGAGAACCCTTCCGTCTGGCCGACGACCGCCCTGCCGATACGTTCTGCGCGAGCGAGCGTACCAGAGCCCGCTGAGAAATGATCGGTCCATACCAGTTGTCCGCTTACCGAATCGACCGCACGAAGGAAGAACTGGGGTTGACCGTCGATCGCGCCCCGGCTTCGGACCTGAGTCACCATCGCTTGTGGCGCAAGATGAGCCACGACCCGGTGCGTGAAATCCGACTCCTGATTGCTGACATTGAGATTGAGGAGACCTTCCCAGAGAAACTTGCCTGTGGCCGCGTCATAGACGCGAAGGGAAAAGGTTGAGAGTCCGTCTGCTCCCGGGCCGACTCCTCCCGCAAAAATCCGCTCACGCGGTTGACCGGCTGCTGACGTGGCATCCTCTCGCACGTTCAGTTCATAGGTGTCCTCGGTCAACACCGTACCAGTCTCAGCATCGTAGGTTTTCACGGTAATCGAGGAGGTCTCGGCATTCTCATAGCCAACCCCAGCTGCCACGACTTTTCTAACTTTCGCAGGAACGAGAGACGGCACATCTGCGGACCAGGCGGTGGCTGGAACGCCGGAGCTGAAACTGGCCACGACGGCCAACGCGACGCACAAGACCTTCCTCCTCCGCCCGCCGATCTGCCGCCTCTGATAGACCGGGGCTAACTCACGCCAGATCGGCCTGAACCATTCGCTCATTTCGTCTATCGTCTGAGATAGCCACTGCATCATCGTCATGTGCTGGTCCCCCTTGCTTGTGCTGGAGTCTCGCATTGACAGCTTTCGGGGTAAATTCCCCACTGTGGGAGGAACCCCCTCCGAAAGGGGGGAGACGGGCAGGCTTACCGCACTGGATTAGGGAAAATGCGAGGAGGAATGCGACCGTGATACGGGGGTTCTTTAGCCGATTAACGAGGTTTTCCCGCGCCCTCGGCCAGAGAAACCTTGCCAAAGACCGCGTACCGGCACCGGGCCACACACCAATACAAGAGATAGCCGATGGGCTTGACCAGCGGGATACTGAAGAGACCTGACAGAATGCGCCCGCCCTTGAGGCCCGGCAGGAGGGCCAGAAAGGCATCGAGCCCACTGGCAATCTCCCCATTCGAGCGAATCAGGAAAGCGACGTCGGGGCGACCAGGCCGATAGACCGCCCCCAAGGCCTGCTTGGCCTCTTCGCTCTGATACGGAACCATCCTGATCGTGGTGGCATCTACCTGCGTCTCCAGCCGTTCGAGCCCCTTCTTGGCTGTGACGCAGAGGCGGCATTCTCCGTCGTAGATCAACAGACAGACTTGCGGGGCATTATCAGATGGATCGGCCATCGTCTCTCCCCCACGGTCGCTCACTCAACGGTTCGGCGCGAAATTGTGCAACTGTTCCGGCAAGTGGCGAGCGGGAAGCGCCATGCTTTCGGCGTAAAGTCTTCGCCCCTAGCCTCTAGCCCCTTGTCTCTCGCCAGAATGACGGAGTCCTGTTGCTGTATGGAGCAAACCGCAGGTATCATCTCTTTATGCGCCATACCTGGACGATCATCGGCCTACTCGCAGGACTCTGCCTCATTGGAGCCCAGACCACCCAGCTCACACCCGCTGCGACTCCGGCAGGCCGAATCGCATGGATGCTCTATCTGGTTGTCTGTCCTCTCGCCCTCGCAGGACTCGTCTGGATTGGATGGACCTGGACCGCCATGGCCTGCGTCATCTATGGAACGGTGGGATTGGCCTTGGATCTTGCCACGGTCACAAGCATCTTGGGAGGACAGGCCGAAATTGGCACCCTGTTGTTCTTCAGTGTGATGAGCGGGGCCGCGAACTGTTCGCTGATTGTGTTCGGCGGACGCGCGTTTTTACAGGCGTTCCAGGAGACCGTGCTTCCAGGATCCCATCCTCCCAGTCCTCCGTCCCCTTCTTCATCCGCACAGTCTTGATCCGCGTAAATCCCGCATCCGTCAACCAGGCCTTTGTTTCGGCTGCCGCATAGGTATTGCCTCGCTCAGTGAACAACAACATCGAGACCGCAAAGAGACTCGACTCATCGGGATGCAGTCCTTCCCGGTCATGGAGAAAAGCATCCTGAATCAGCAAGCGGCCCCCAGGGTTCAAGGCGGCCAACGCCCGCTGAAATACCGCCCGATTGTCTTGCGGTGAATAGATGTGGAGGACGTTCGAATACCAGATGACATCGTAGGTGCCGGGGATGCGGTCCGTCTGCAGGTCCAAAGGGAGACAAGAGAGTCGGGAGCCCGCCTTGTGAGTCGCGGCAATCTCCTTCGCCACGTCGAGGGCTGCGGGACGGTCGCAGACCGTGGCACGAAGTTGCGGATTCTTTGCGAGGAAAGCCATGGCATAGGTACCGGGACCGCCGCCAAGATCGAGCAGCGTCCGCGCCCCACGCAGGTTGAGTTGGGCGGCAATCTGTGGCGCCGTCTCCAAGGTCCGGTGATGCATGGCCCACGTGAACCGGCGACGATAGTCCGGCTCATCCGGTTCATCGTGATCGAGCGGCAGTCCGCTCTGTACCGATTCCAACAGACGGCCCCAATCGGCCCAATGGCTTGTCATGAGCCGGAGATAGTCTCCTCGATAGGCGGGATGCGCTGCGTTCAAGGCCGTGGCGCCCAATCGGCTGTTCCGGTAGGTTTCGCCTTTCTTCTTCAGCAGGCCGGCCATCGCGAGATTCCGGCAGAGGATGGACAACCCCCGCTCACTGACCTGCATCTCGCGAGCGAGAGCGGGAATCGTCCAGGTCTTGGTACTGACGGTCGTACAGAGATTCAGTTCAAGGGCGGCGATCAGAACTCGCGGTAACCGGTAGGCCGTAATGGCATCGCGCAAATCATCGAACGTCGCGATCTGCCGGCTCACCGCTCCACGCCGATCGTCCTCACACACCAACGCATCAAGTCCTGCGCGGCCAGAGGATTGGTCATGTCCACACTTCGTTCAAAGCAGGCCGCCACATAGTTGTCGTTCATCTCCGTCCGTTCGGAGAACCCCGACTGCAACAGAATCGCACGGTACTTTGCGACGGCCGGCTGGATATAATACTTGGCCTGCTTGGCGATCTCGTCGGTGCCAAGATCCTCCGGCGTCCCATCGGAGAGCAGCGTCATCACATCGTCTAACGCCATCCCATACTGGCAGAGAAGCTTCCCGTCCGGCGTCAGCTCCAACAGCCATCCATCGTGACCAAGTTCCATCGCCATCGGACCGCCCGGCTCCAACTCGATTAACCGCGGAAACACAGGGGCCAGCGAGGCCTTAAATGCCGTCCAGGCTGTCGGGGCTCCAGTACTCATGCGCGCGCCTTTCGATGGGGTGGTGGACCGTCCTGCCCGGCAAGACTGGCACGCAGGGCCGCCAACCGTTGAATATTCTCTTCGAGTTTCGGCAGCTGGTACTTGCGATCCATCCGCACCACCAGTTCAAGAAGATCTGCCGCCTCTCGCAACTTGCCGGTTTCTTCATAACATTGTGCCAACAGATACCGGGCCCCGCCGGTCCGCAACTCGTCGCGCGAACGCTCGGCAATGGACTGGCTGGTCTGGCAGCAGGCAATGGCATCGTCGTACCGTTGCTGCATCAAAAACGTTCGCCCGATCATGCGCCAGGCATCGGCCACGCCACCCTGATTCGCCAACCGCCGCATCAGGACCAGCGACTGCTCGTAGTATCCGATCGCCTGGTCGAACTCTTTGGTCTCGCGGGCGACCAAGCCAAGATCCGAAAATAATACCGCCTTGCCCGCCTCATCGTGGACCTTACTCATGAGATCCAACGCTTCGAGGTAATAGGCCTTGGCACGATCCCATTCGCCCGCATCGGCTCTCAGATTTCCCAAGTTGCCCAGCGTCGTCCCGATCCCCTTCTCATCCCCCAGAATCTTCTGCAGCTCCAGCACCTCTTGGTAGTAGCTCTGCGCCGACTCTCGACGCCCGCTGACCGCACAAATGTTTCCGAGATTGCCCAACGTGGATGCCAACGCCCGTTGGTTGCCGGTCAGCCGGTCGCATTCTAACGCCTTGGCATAACAGGTATAGGCATCGGTATAGAGACCGCGCGAGAAATGCTCGTTGCCCTGGCGATTGAGTTCTTCGGAAAGTCCGTTCCGTAGCGTCATGATGCGGGCTGGAGCAATCGTTCGACCGCCGGCTTGGCGTCGGTGAGAATCGAGGTCCCGTCGCCGACGAGCAGACTATCGAAGTTGTACTTGAGGAGGCGACGGAGTCCCTCCTGAGCTTTCGCCATGTCGGCATATTTTTCAGCGGGGAGCATACTGACGGAGCCGGCGGGTTTTCCGATCAGGGCATCGCCGACAATCAGCACACCTTTTCGCTGCTGAATGAACAGGGCCGACTCGCCGGGAGACTTCTGGTCTTTGAGCTGGATCACCCAGATCCCGCCGATGAGCAATTCCCCATCTTTGAACGTCTTCGACGGCTTCAGATCCATCAGCGGCGCGTCCACCTCCGGCACATGCAGCTGACAGCGAAACTCATCCTGATACTTCACCGCTTCGCGCACGTGATCGCGATTCGTGACGATGATGTAATCGACAGGTCCGTTTCGAAGGATCACGGCACTCGCGTCCCCGGTCATCGGAGGAGGGTCGACGAGAATCTTATGTTCCCCGACGGTCAAAAAGAGCCCGTTGAAATCGATCTGCTTCTCCTCAGAGAACCAGGACCATTGCCAGATACCGGGAAGAATGTTTTTCATAGTAGGATAACAATCGATGACTGATCGTTGATAGCACGAACAGACTCACAATGCGGCGACGGCATCTTTCACGACTTTCGTGACTTTCGTCAGGATGCTGGCTTCGTTCGGCAGATCGATAATGTCGTCTTCAGAAATCGTAATGAATTTCCGATTCGGCCCCTTCGTGAGGGAGATCAGAAACATACTATTTGAAGGCGTCACAGGAATCACAACCTGCACGGCGGCATCGGCCCCCTTCACCAGCTCCAAAAACTTCTGCTTGCCCACTTCCATCTCATCCATCGTCTTCTTCTTTCCTCTCCCTCACGGAAGTCGGTTCGCCGCTAAGCAGGGAGAGTCCCCGTCTTCCTGCTTCTTACATCTTATTGCTTCCAGCCGCCAACAACTTTTCGACTTCCGCCACAATCACCGCATCTCCGGCCAGATCCATATTACCGACACGCTGCCACCGGATCACGCCCTGTTGATCGATCACATACACGTTGGGAATAAACTTCCCACCGCCGTACAATTTATCCGTCACCTTGCTCGGATCGAGCAGATAGGGATAGGTGACTTTCACCGGAAAGGCGGACAGAAACTCGCCGACACTCTTCTTGGAGTCGCCAGACGAATTGACACCCAGTACTGCAACCTCTTTGCCTTTCATGACCTCTGACACTTTTTGCAGCGTCGTGCCCTGCATCATGCAGGGGTCACAGATATGAAACAGCCCGAGGACCACAACCTTTCCCTTATAGCTATCCAGCCCCACGGTCTCGCCCGTAACGGCTGTCAACGTAAACGACGGCGCCTTCTCGCCGAGCTTGAACGATCCCGCGGCAAGGACCAGATGGGCCGCAAGGATCGGAGACAACAGCGCGCCCAATACCCACAATGTTCGTTTCATGAGAGCCTCCATTTCGAGAAGAGCTTATAGCCGATAGCATATAGCTGATGGTGTAAAGAGTTGCCTTCAGATCGAACTCTTTACTGTTGCCATACGCTATACGCCATCAGCTCTTCGTCGCTGCTATCCTACCATGCAGAATTTTTCAGGGGCAATGGAGGCCGGGCAACGTCGACGTGGCAGAAAAAAACAATGGCTCATTGTGGAAGCATGCAGGACGGACAGATCAGTTCCGTCCCAACAAGGGAGTAATCAGTCGAGGCAGATCGAGCACGTCCTGCCCAAAGTGCAGGCGATAACAATCGGCCTGCTGCACCAATCTCGACAAGGGGTGGAAATCCTGTCGCGCAATATCCCGATCGGACAGGAATGCGGCTTGCGGCAGAATGGCGTCAAGCGCCTGGCTCTTGGACAACGGTTCAAGACAACTGTAGGGCATATCCGCCACAAGAGGAAAGAGCAGCATGGCCGGTGCACAGGACGTACCGACTGATTCCGGATACAGATCCACTGCATCAAAATGCTTCTTATAGGCACCCTGGCGCACCAAGCCTGGCTCGGCCTGCTGGAGCTCAGGGAAGAACCCGATCGTGCAGTCCGTCACCTCGATCGTCATCGGGAAGGACAGCAGTTCTATATTCGAGCCATGATCCCGCAGCAACGGATGATCGTCGGAAAGATAGCGGTAGCCGGCGCGAAGCAGTGCGAGCATCGCGGTCGTTCGACCGCACCCCCGGTGGCCGGCAATAAGGACCCCGGAGCCCTGATACTCCAACGCCGCGGCATACAGCATGTGCGCGCGACGGCTCTTCAACAGCTCCGCCAAGGCGTAATGAAAAAAGCTCGCGCGTAAGTCGGCATGCATCGCCTCCGGATGAACGAAATATCCCCGCGCAGTCCCCCGGTCGCCATCGATCACCAGCGCTCCCTGTTCATGAAGATCCACCACGAGGCACCCGCCGTCTTGTGCGATCGTGCAGTGCCAGAGAACGCGTAATGCGTCACCGAGCGCGGGCTTGGTCCCGGAGAACAGTTGTCGTGCCGAGGGCGATAGATGGACCGGCACGTCTCCACGACTTCCCACCTCTTCGAATTGAATCGTGAGCGGATTATGAGCCACATCATCACATCGATAGTGCTGGCGGAACAGGGCAACGGGACTGAGCAATGCAGGGGAAGAGGCCAGATACCGGACCGCCACTCCATGGAACGAGATCAGCAGTTCCTGCAGCGTCGACGTCATGATCATCGTGGCACCTTCCTTATCGTCTCTGGCCAATACCAGCACTCGTGATGTCACTCCATATCCATGGACCCCTTGGCCTGCAGGAGTCTGAGCGGACATGCAGGCACGGTAATGCAATCCCCTCTCTCTGCCTAGATCCCTAAAAGCTGGGAACGGCCCCTACTTTGGTAGCGAGAGAGGTGAAGACCTGCACAAGAACGAACGGTGAATGTCAAAGGAGAGAGTCTGTCTGTCAGGATCGTGAAGCAGGATCTGGAGCTCGTTGGATTTCGATAGTCGAACGTCTGGCAGTAGCCTCAACAAGGCCCTACAGCGTGAAGAGTGTGGAGGACGAGCGGATGGCTCTTGAGCGGGACGGTTTACGTATCCTGCGAGAGGGAAGGGTCGAAGAGGCCCAACTGCCATTCCTCAGCGCGGGTCAGAGGAATGGGGTACCGCTCGGTAAAGCAGGCGTTGCAATATTGGCCCGGTGTGCCGGGGGCGGCGTTCAGCATCCCATCGAGACTCAAATAGGCGAGACTGTCGGCCGTGATGTATTTGCGGATCTCTTCGGTGGAATGGCTGGAGGCGATCAATTCCTTCCTGGTGGGCGTGTCGATGCCGTAGAAACAGGGGGAGATGATCGGCGGCGAACTGATGCGCATATGCACTTCTTTGGCCCCGGCATTGCGAAGCATCTTCACAATCTTACGGCTCGTCGTGCCCCGCACGAGAGAGTCATCGACCACAACGACCCGTTTCCCCGCTAAGACCTCCGGCACGGCGTTCAGCTTCACCTTCACACCGAAGTGGCGGATCGATTGCTCCGGCTCAATGAACGTACGCCCGACATAGTGGTTCCGGATCAGCCCGAGCTCAAACTGAATCCCCGCTCCCTCGGCATACCCAAGCGCGGCAGGCACCCCGGAGTCCGGCACGGGCACAACGATATCCGCCGGGACTGCGGATTCCTTCGCCAACTGTCTGCCCAACGCCTTGCGCGTCGCATAGACTGCGTTGGCACCGAAAATCTTGCTGTCCGGCCTGGCAAAGTACACATATTCAAAGACGCACATGGCGGGACTGACCGGCGGAAAGGGCTGATAACTTGTGACACCCTTGTCGTCCAATACGACGAGTTCTCCTGGCTCGATCTCACGGACGAGCTCAGCGCCGAGCAGATCGAACGCACAGGTCTCCGATGCCACGAGATAGGTATCACCCAGCCGGCCGAGACAGAGCGGACGGAACCCATGGGGATCGCGCACCGCAATCACCGCGTCGTCCGTCTGCATGACAACCGAGAAGGCTCCGCGCACCTGGCTCAAAGCATCGATGATACGGGCCAACAAGGTATCGGCCCGCGAATGGGCGACCAGGTGAATGATGACTTCGCTGTCCGAGGTGGATTGGAAAATGGCGCCGTAGGCTTCGAGCTCGTGACGCAACACCTGCGCATTGATGAGGTTCCCGTTATGGGCGAGCGCGAGATTCCCGAGCGCAAAATTCACCGAGAGCGGCTGCACATTTTTGAGATCGTTTCCGCCAGCTGTCGAGTAGCGATTATGACCGATCGCCCGCGATCCGGTTAATTGATCCAGCGCCTTCGGATTATAGATATCCGCGACGAGTCCCTTGCCCTTATGCACATGGAACTGCTCCCCGTCGCCCGCGACGATGCCGGAGGCTTCCTGCCCGCGATGCTGCAGCGCATACAAGCCAAGATAGGTGAGGTTCGCCGCTTCCTTGTGGCCATAGATGCCGAAGACGGCACATTCATCGTGAAACTTATCGGGAGAAATCAAGTTCAAATGTGCATCACCAGCCATGGCGGGCGACAGGACAGGAAACTCTTTCTTGGTGTGCGGCATATCCATGTTTCTAGGTTTCACGCCTGGTTCAGCGTACGTTCGATTGAAAAAGCCCATCGGTCGTACAGTTGATCGATCGTGAGATCGATGCGGCAGCCTTCGCTCCACTGGCCCTTCTCGGCCTCGACAACGAAACGATCGCCACCCACCGTTCCGATCTTCATCGCCGGAACCGCCGCATCCCCTGCAAGCTTGAGAACCTGATCGGCCAACTCCGGCTTCACGGAAAGCACCACTCGTGATTGGCTCTCACCGAACAGCAGCGCATCCCGCCGCAACGCATCGAGGGACAATCTTACCACAGCCCCTCGCCTATCGCCCGGGGCCGAGATGCAACATTCAGCCAATGCGACAGACAGCCCGCCATCCGAACAATCATGCGCGGATTGCACGACTCCTTCACGGATCACCTTCAACAGGAAGTCGTGAAGCGATTTTTCCGTCTCCAGGCTGAGGAACGGCGGCGACCCTTGTTCCCGATGATGGAGGACTTTCAGATACTCACTGCCGCCCAGGTCCTCCTTCGTCTTGCCGAGGAGAATAATCGCATCCCCATCCTGCTTGAACCACTGGGTCATCGTCTGCTCGACCGACTCGATCAGACCCACCATCCCCAACATCGGCGTGGGATAGATTGAGAGACCGTTCGTCTCATTGTAGAAACTCACATTGCCGCTGACGATGGGTACTTTGAAATGTTCACAGGCATCCTTCAGCCCCTCGATGGCCAACACAAACTGCCACATGATGTCCGGCCGTTCCGGGTTCCCGAAATTCAAACAGTCCGTCAGCCCGATCGGCTCCGCACCGGAACAGACCAGGTTCCTCGCCGCCTCAGCCACCGCAAGGCGAGCGCCTTCGTAGGGATGCAACAGGCAATACCGGCTATTGCAGTCCACCGTCATGGCAAGAGCTTTATTCGTTCCCTTGATCCTGACCACCGCAGCGTCTGAGCCAGGACGAATCATCGTGTTCGTCCGCACCATGTGGTCGTACTGTTCATAGACCCAGCGTTTACTCGCAATCGTCGGCGACTCCAGCAACGACAACAGCGCCGCATTCGCATCCTTCACATCGGGCAGCGCATCGTAGTTCAGATTCGTCAGCATGTCCTGATAGGCCGGTGGCGAATAGGGGCGCTCGTAGCGCGGCCCGTCATCGGCCAGCGACTTTGCGGGGATCTCCGCCACGACCTTGCCCTGATCCCTCACGCGGAGGATGCCGTCGCCCGTGACCCGCCCCACCACCGCCACATCCAAATCCCACTTCTTGCAGATCCTGATACATTCGTCTTCTTTGCCCGCCTGCGCCACCATGAGCATGCGCTCTTGGGATTCCGACAACATCAATTCATAGGGCGTCATGCCCGGCTCGCGCCGCGGCACATCGGTCAGGTCCAGATCCATTCCATTGCCGGCACGCGACGCCATTTCGCAGGACGAACTGGTCAACCCGGCTGCCCCCATGTCCTGAATACCCACCAACAGATCGCCCGCCATCAATTCGAGACAGGCTTCCAGCAACAGCTTCTCGGTAAAGGGATCGCCCACCTGCACCGTCGGCCGTTTCTGCTCTGATTGGTCGTCGAAGGAGTCTGACGCCATCGTCGCTCCGTGAATCCCGTCGCGGCCCGTCTTCGAGCCGAAATAGATCACCGGATTGCCAATCCCAGCTGCCGTTCCAAGAAAAATCTTGTCCTTGTGCGCAATGCCGAGACAAAACACATTCACGAGCGGATTCTGCGAGTAGATATCGTTGAAGACGATTTCGCCTCCGACCGTCGGCACGCCCATGCAATTGCCATAGCCGGCAATGCCCGCCACGACACCCTTCACCAAATGCCGGTTCTTCGCGTTGTCCAACCCACCGAACCGCAGCGCATCGAGCAAGGCAATCGGCCGCGCGCCCATCGTAAAGATATCGCGCAGAATCCCCCCCACCCCCGTCGCCGCGCCCTGATAGGGCTCGATGAACGAAGGATGGTTGTGCGACTCCATCTTGAACACGGCGCAGAGCCCGTCGCCGATATCCACGGCGCCGGCATTTTCCCCCGGTCCCTGAACCACCCGCGGCCCCGTCGTCGGCAGCTTCCGCAAATGCACGCGTGAACTCTTATAGGAACAATGCTCCGACCACATCACCGAGAACATGCCCAGCTCGGTGATATTCGGCTCCCGCCCCAAAATCCCGACAATCTTCTGATACTCGTCGTCCGTCAGGTTATGTTGCGAGATGAGGTCTTTGGTCATTGGCTGGCTCACAGGTCCCATAATTTGGCTTCACACTCTAAGGTTACTTATTCAAAGACAGAATCTACTCATCTGTTAGGTAGAGACAGAGCAGAGCTTAGCCAGCCACCATCTTCAATGGCTTCTTGTCTTTCTTCAGCGACTCCAGCATCGAGAGGAAGATCAGCTTCCCGTCGTCGTTGCCCAAGACCGCTTCCGCGCAACGCTCCGGATGCGGCATCATGCCCAACACATTCCCCGCGGCATTGACGATTCCGGCAATATTATCCAGCGACCCGTTCGGATTCGCGTCCGGCGTCGACTTGCCCTCGGGAGTGCAATAACGAAGCACGATCTGCGCGTTCGCTTGCATAGCCGCGAGCGTGACCGGATCGGTGTAGTAATTTCCATCCGCATGCGCGATCGGAATCTTGAGCACCTGGCCTGGCTGGCAGGCGCCGGTGAACGCCGTCGCCGCATTCTCAACCTTCACCGACACATCCTTGCAGATGAAATGCAGCGACTTGTTGCGGAGCATGGCCCCTGGCAGCAACCCGGCTTCGAGCAGAATCTGGAACCCGTTACAGATGCCGAGCACCATCCCGCCGCCCTTCGCGAACTCCTTTACCAAGCCCATCACCGGCGAAAACCGTGCAATGGCGCCGGTCCGCAAATAGTCACCGTAGGAAAACCCGCCCGGCAGGACAATCGCATCCAACCCCGCCAGCGAGGTCTCCTTGTGCCAGATCATCTCCACAGACTGCCCCAGCACATCCTTAAAGATATGCTCACAGTCGTGATCGCAATTACTGCCTGGAAAAACCACCACGCCTATTTTCATAATTCACAGAGCTTATGGCGTATGGCAAATGGCGTATAGCACGAGACCGGAAAGAGGTCTGGGCTTCTGCCATAAGCTATAGGCTATAAGCCAGCTGCTCCTATCCGAGTTCGTACCGATATTCTTCTACAATCGTGTTGGCCAACAACTTTTCGCACATGGATTTCACGGCAGCATCGGCCTTCGCCAGATCCGTCTCATTCACATCCACTTCCATATATTTCCCAACTCGCACATTACCCGCATTCTTGAACCCCAGCGAGCCAAGCGCATGCTCGATCGCCTTCCCCTGCGGATCCAAGATTCCCTGTTTCAGCGTCACATGAATTTTGGCTTTCACGATTCCCCCTTAACTCTTCCTGCACCCCTCAACGAAGGGCGGCATGGATGCTCTCAGGTGCGCGCGTCGAACGAGCACATTCTCATCGTGCGCGTTCCGCGAGCACAGAGAGCGTTCATGTCGCCCTTCCCTCCCCACTCTCCTGCTCAGATGCTTTGGTCTGTCTGTCCACGTATCTCCTGATCCAGAAAATTCCTGCGATCGTCCCGAACCCACCGAATACAAGCGCCACAAACGCCCAGCGCCAGGGTGACTCGTTCAAGCGATAGGCCATCATGCCCACCACCGCCGCCCACACCACAATGGACGCCACCAACCCGTAATTCATGAACAACCGAAGAAAACCCTTCACTCTTTTTCTTCCTTCTTCCCTTCCTCTAAAGGAAGGATTGGGAAACTTGCAAGGGGATGGTGAGGTTGCCCTCGACTGCGCGCGTCCAACGAGGGCCTTCTGAGGCCGCGCGTTGCGCGAGCAAAGAGGACGGCCTCACCGTCCCCTACGCCCCCTCACCCACAGACTCTCTTCAACACTTCTTGATACGCCTCTTCAATCTTCCCCAAATCCTTCCGAAACCGATCCTTGTCCATCGACTCCTTCGTCGTCTGGTCCCAAAATCGGCAGGTGTCCGGAGAAATCTCATCGGCCAGGATCATCTGACCGTTGTGCAGCCCGAACTCTAATTTAAAATCGACGAGGATCATCTGGCGCTCACGGAAGAACGGCTGCAACACACTATTCACCTTCAACGCGAGCCGCTTGATCTCCGTCATCTGCTCCGGTGTCGCCAGCTTCATCAATCGGATATGTTCATCGGCAATAAGGGGATCACCCAGCGCATCGTTCTTGTAATACCACTCCACGATGGCCGGCTCGATGGGATCGCCTTCTTTCAACCCCAGCCGCTTCGCCAAACTGCCGGCCACGACGTTACGGACTACCACTTCGACCGGCACGATGGTCACCTTCTTCGTGAGTAACTCCCGGTCGCTCAGTCTCTCGATAAAATGCGTCGGCACACCGGCCTGCTCCAGCAACCGGAAGAGCCGCTCGGATATCTTGTTGTTGACGACGCCTTTCTCGACGATGGTCCCGCGCTTCTGTGCATTGAACGCCGTCGCATCGTCTTTGAAGTACTGAACGACCTGATCCGGCTTGTCCGTGGCGAACACCTTCTTCGCCTTGCCTTCGTAGAGCATGCTGCCTATGGTCATGATCTGCCCTTCATCTCCGCGGTCACGCAAACTACTGTGCCAATGCTTCCATGATTTCCGGCAAGGACATCGCCGTCCCGATTAACGTCGGATGCCCGAACCGTCTGGTGTACTGAAACTCTTTCACCTTCTCCAGCGAGAGAATCAGGCTGTGAAAATCCTCCAGTTTGGAAGTTTCAAAATACGTGATGAAGTCCAGGTCATCGAGTCCGCTGGAGTGATAGAGCTTCCGTTTGACTGTCTTGAGGTAGGGCAACGTGGCTTCCGTATGTTCCTTCATCATCGCCGCCCGCTTCTCCTGATCGAGGGCCCACCAGTCGGCGCTCTTCCTGATCGGGATGACGATCGCATAGGGCTTGGGGCCTGACTCGCTGGCGGCCTTGAGGTCGGCCTTTAATTGCTCCGGAAACCCCGGCACATAATTCGCCTTCTTGGTCAGTCCGTGCATGATGCCGGCCGTCTTCAGATGCTTACCGAAGAGGCTGCTCTGAAGGTCGAGCAGAAACTTTTGCGTCTCGCGCAGCTCAACAGCATGCATGCGAAACATGATGTCAGCGTGATCAGACAGGCCGCGCGTCAGATAGAGATCGATCGCAATCTTCTCGCGATGCTGTTCGACCACACCCCGCAAGACCGTCAAATGCGCGATGCGCGTCGCTTGGTCTTCTTTGGCCCAGTCCTCATCCAACGTAAAGGCGGCAATGGTCCCGTAAACTCCGGGCTCGTTCAGAAGTTTGTCGCGATCGGCGGCCTGAGAGGTCGACACCATCATGAGCCCGACCAATACCAGCAAAGCAAACCGCACGATTCTAGAAGGCCTCATCGCTTCCCCCTCTTCACTTGTGTACGCGGGACCGGGCCGAACACCCGCCGGAAAATCTGGTCGAGATGGCGCAGATAGTACTTCGGATCAAAACAGGATTGGATCTCTTTTGCCGTGAGATGTTTCGAGACGAAGGGGTCCTTGCCGACTAACCCTTGTAATCCCCCGGCCCCTTTCCAGGAGGCCATGGCATTGCGCTGAACCGCTTCATACGATTCCTTCCGCTGCGCGCCCTTGTCGATCAGCAACAACAGCAACCGTTGCGAATAGACCAGCCCCCCGGTGAGATCGAGGTTGCGTTGCATGTTCTCTGGATAGACCACCAGATTCTTGATCACGTCGGTGATCCGCCCCAACATATAATCGATCAGAATCGTGCTGTCCGGCATAATCACGCGCTCGACAGACGAATGGCTGATATCGCGCTCATGCCAAAGGGCGACGTTCTCCATCGCCGCGAGACTATTGCCCCGCACGACGCGCGCCAAGCCACAGAGATTCTCCGAGGCAATCGGGTTCCGCTTATGCGGCATGGCCGAGGACCCCTTCTGCCCTGCAGAAAAATACTCCTCCGCCTCGAGCACCTCGGTCCGTTGCAGATGGCGAATCTCCGTTGCAAACTTTTCGATGCTGGCCGCCAACAGGGCCAGGGCCGAGGCATAGGCCGCATGGCGATCGCGCTGCACAATTTGATTGGAGACGGGGTCCGGCGTGAGCCCCAGCTTGGCGCAGACATACTCTTCGACTTCGGGCCCTTGATGCGCAAAGGTGCCCATCGCACCGGAGAGCTTGCCCACGGCGATTTCCTGCCTCACATGCGTCAACCGCTCCCGATGCCGGCGGGCCTCTTCGTACCAAATAGCCAGCTTGAAGCCGAACGAGATCGGTTCGCCATGGATACCGTGCGAACGGCCGACCATGACCGTATTCTTGTACTTCAGCGCCTGCTTCTTCAGCACCGCGATCAACTCGTCAAGATCCTCAAGAATGAGATCCAGCGCCTCGGTCATCTGCACGGCCAAGGAGGTGTCCACGATATCCGAGGAGGTCAGCCCCATATGGAGGAACCGATGTTCGGGACCGACCGAATCCACAAGCGATTCGAGGAAGGCGATCACATCGTGTTTCGTCACCTTCTCGATTCGCTCGATCCGCTTCACATCGATCGTGGCTTTCTTCGCAATACGCGCCGACGTGCCACGCGGAACCTGTCCAGCCCGCTCGAACGCCGCACAGGCAGCCAGCTCGACTTCGAGCCAAATCTCGTACTTCCGCTTCAACTCCCAGATGGCTTTCATCTTGGGACGGGTATATCTATCGATCATCTCCACCTCACGGTGCAGGCTCGCGGCAAGGGGCTATCGGCAAGAGGCACTGATGAATCGAACAGAAAAAACCGCATGAAGTTCCCCCTCTAGCCTCTTGCCCCGTGACTCTCGCCAGCCGCTTCGGCCCGTTTCGTGGCCAGCATCAATTCTTTGTTCAACACCTGGTCGAGCACGCCGTTCACGAACTTCGACGCTTCGTCATCGCCGAAGCTTTTCGCCAACTCGACAGCTTCATTCATCGTCACCCTGGCCGGCACATCATCCATCCACATGAGTTCATAGACGCCGGCACGCAGAATATTGCGATCCACGATCGGCATGCGACTGATCTTCCAATTGGTGGCGTATTTCGTGATGAGGGCGTCCAGCTCAAGCTTCTGCTCCAAAACCCCGGCCACAAGCCGTTCAGCAAAGGCCCTCGCCTCTCCGGAGGCCTCGTTCTCCTTCCAAAATACATCCAGCCACAGACCCGACTTGCCGTGAATATCGTATTGAAACAAAATCTGGAGCGCGCGCTCCCTCGCTTGATGGCGTGTTCCCATGGCTAGGCCTTGGGCTTCCGCGGTGCCCGCTTCTTGGCTGACGTTGTACGCTTCACGCTCACCGGAGTCTCCTCGTCCACCCGTAACAGACGCATCACCGTCGCCATCTCAATCGCAGACTTGGCCGCTTCGCCCCCACGGTTAAACTTCGTCGGCTCAGCCCGCTCAATCGCCTGCGCAATCGTATGCGTCGTCAGGACGCCGAAGATCATCGGCACGTCGGCATCCAGCGCCGCCTGCCCGATCCCGCGGCTCGCCTCCGCACTGATGTAGTCGAAATGCGGCGTGTCGCCGCGAATGACCGCCCCGAGACAAATCACCGCATTGAACTGCTTCGTCCGCGCCATGGCCCTCGCCACCAAGGGAATCTCGAAGGCCCCCGGCACTCGCACCACCTCAATGTCGTCGGCCTTGACCCCATGCGAGGTCAGCCCCTCGACGCAGGAACTCAGCAACTTACTCGTGACGAACTTATTGAACTTCGCGACGACAATCCCAAACCGCAACCCCGTCGCATCCTGTGAACCTTTACGCAGCTTCATGTACCAATTCCTTACTCAATGACAATGATAGGCTGCTCAAAATGGTCATCCAGCGAGGCCGCAGGGAGAAACGACCGGAGGCGTACCCTCAGGGGTACGTTGAGGATCGTTTTGAGCCGAGAACGAAGCTGGGGGCCATTTTCAGCAGCCGTTATACCTTTTTTAAAATGTGCCCCATCTTATTTTTTTTCGTCCGCAGATACTTCACATTCGCCGCACCAGGCTGAATCTCGATCGACACACGCTCAACCACTTTCAATCCATACCCCTCGATGCCGACGATCTTGCGAGGATTGTTCGTGATGAGCCGGATCTGGTGCAGCCCGAGATTCACGAGGATCTGCGCCCCCACACCGTAATCGCGCAGGTCAGCCTTAAACCCCAACTGGAGATTCGCCTCGACGGTATCGCACCCCTGATCCTGCAATCCGTAGGCTCTGATCTTGTTCAGCAGACCGATACCACGACCCTCTTGATTGAGATAGAGCAGGACCCCGCGCCCTTCTTTTTGGATCACTTCCATCGCCTTATGGAGCTGGTCTCGGCAGTCGCAACGGATGGAGCCCAACGCATCAGCCGTTAAACAACCGGAATGTACCCGGACCAACGTCGGCTCCCCGCTATCGACTCGCCCTTTGACCAGCGCAATATGGGTAATGCCGTCCACTTCGTTTTCGAAGGCCACCGCCTCGAAATCGCCGAACGTCGTCGGCAGCCGCGCACTGGCCATCCGCCGCACAAAGGTCTCGCGCTGCATGCGGTATTCAATGAGCGCCTTGATCGTGACCATCTTCAGCTTGTGCGCCTTAGCAAACTTCGTCAGCTCCGGCACCCGCGCCATGGTGCCGTCCTCGTTCATAATTTCGCAGATCACACCGGCAGGACTCAGCCCGGCCAACCGCGCCAGATCGACAGAACCCTCCGTCTGCCCCGCGCGCCTCAGCACGCCGCCTTGCTGCGCTTTCAACGGGAAAATATGACCGGGCCGCGCCAGATCGCTCGGCTTCGCCTTCGGGTCGATGGCGACATGAATCGTCGTCGCCCGATCTGCCGCAGAAATCCCCGTCGTAATGTCTTTTCGCGCATCGATGGACACGGTAAACGCCGTCCCGAACGTGGCGGTATTCTCGGCCGCCTGCTGCGGTAACTGCAGTTCTTCGACCCGCTGGGGAGTCAGCGCGAGGCAGATCAACCCACGGGCATGTTTGGCCATGAAATTGACGGCTTGGGGCGTGACATGCTCGGCGGCAATCACGAGATCGCCTTCGTTCTCTCGATCTTCGTCATCGACGAGGATGATGAACTTCCCCTTCTTAATGTCTCTAATCGCGTCTTCGATACTGTGAAATGGAGTAGCCATAATTTTGCTGGTCGCTATTCTAATGGGGCACGTTGTACGGGAGGATCAATTTATCATTTCACATTGCACATTTGACATGGTTTTTTTGGCCCCTCACCGTCAACGGGAAAAACGGCCCTGTGCATCCATAGGCTGAGTCAAGCGCTGTGCCCGTCGTTCTGCCAACAGCACGGTACCCCAGGCGCAAGCCGCGGCGGCGGCAAAGAGCCACAAGCCGACTCGATAGGAGCCAGTAACCTCTTTCAGCGTTCCCAACCAAAGAGGCAAGAGAAACCCTCCAACCCCGCCCGCCGCCCCTACGATCCCAGAGGCAAGACCAATCTGTTTGGGAAACCATTCCGAGGCCAGCTGGAGAATCACTCCGTTGCCGACCCCCATGGCGCCCACGGCTGCGACGATCAACCCGACGGCGACCGTGACATCCGTGACATGGCCCAGCACCGCGACCAAGCCTGCGACGAAGGGTAAGGCCAATAAGAGTGTTCGCAACCCCCCGATCCGGTCAGCGGCATGACCGCCAAGCGGACGGATGAGACTGCCCACCAATCCACACAAAGCAGCAATCGAGCCGGCGGCAATGCCATCCACGTGGTACTGCTCGTGGAAGAAGAGCGGCAGCATGCTGCAGAACCCGACAAACCCGCCGAACGTCACGGCATAGAGCCCGCAGAGCCAATAGGCTTTCGGGTGCCGGACCATCAGGGCCACATTGTGCCACCAATGGGTATCGCGTTCGGCCCGCCGGCTCTGCCGATCGTCACGCACGAAAAACACGAATACGGCCAGGCTGAGAAGAATCGGCAGCACCATCCATCCAAATACGGCATGCCATCCGCTCATCGCCGCAATCCGTGGCGCACAAAAGAGAATCAACACGGTGCCGACATTCCCCGACGCCACGATGCCCAGCACCAACCCTTGATGGGCGGGCGGATAGGTCCGGCCCGCCAACGGCAAGGTCACCGCAAAGCTCGCCCCCGCGATACCGAGCAAAAATGCGACCGCGAGCAGCTCAACATAACTATGAACGCCCAACCACCCCCAGACGACGACTGCCAACTCGCCCACCAGAATGAATATTCCCGTCGGCTTCGCCCCGTACCAATCGCTGCTCCAACCGGCCAGCACCCGGAGCAACGCACCGCCCAACATCGGGAGCGCGACGATCACTGCCGTCTGCGTACCGGTCAATTGCAGACTGTCCGCGAGCACAATGCTCAGGGCGCCAAGCAGCAGCCACACCATGAAACTGACCGCGAGATGCAGCCACGATCCAATCAATGTGGGCCAATGGCCACGAGTGAGGGCGAGAAACATGTCCGTCATCGCAATCGACTTTCTCCCAATCTACAGAGCCGTCTACTATATGGGACCACCTTTCATTCGCGCAAGCGAACGACCACCGTGGACGATAACCCGACCGACGATTGCGGAACTGAGAAGCGACGCCCCCCTTTTTCATCACTCATCGCTCACCGTTCAGCGTTCCCCCGGTGGCGGACTTTTTCAGCACTCCGCTGACGGTTCTTTATGATAATCTCGCCCGTTATGAGTCCGCGCGACAAAGATCTAGACGAAGAACCGCTCGAACCCGAGGTCCTGGACCCGTCCGAGGAGGAGATCGCCGAGATCAGCCCGCCTCCCGAAGCCTCTCACGGTGCAACCCCTGACGGCGCGCAGGCCTCCGATATCACGGCCGTGGCGCCGGTTACCGCACTCCAGCAATACCTGGCCGAAGTCCGGCGCTATCCCTACCTCACCAAAGAAGAAGAACTGCGCCTGTTCCATGAATACCGGAACAACGGGGACCGCGAAGCCGCCGTGAAGCTCATCATGGCCAACCTGCGGGTCTCGCTCTCCATTGCCGCTGAATATCTCCACACCGGCGCCGACCACATGGACCTCATTCAAGAGGGCAACGTCGGGCTTATGCATGCCATCAAGAAATTCGACCCGTCGAAGAACGTGCGTTTTTACGCTTATGCCGCCTGGTGGTCGCGAGCCTATATCCTGAGGTATTTGTTGAATACCTACCGGCTGGTCAAGATCGGGACGACCCAAGATCAACGCAAGCTGTTCTATAATCTGAAAAAAGAAAAAGCGAAGCTTGAGCGCGAAGGCTTTGCCCCGGACACGAAGCTCCTCGCAGACCGTTTGAATGTACGGGAGCGAGACGTCATCGAAATGGGTCAGCGGCTGGGCAACTGGGAACTATCGCTGGACCAACCGCTGGGCGAAGACCAGGAAGGCAGCCTGCTGGATGTGCTGCCCTCGCAACAGGTACCAGCCGATGAGCAACTGGCACAGACCCAGCTACAGACACTCTTCCGCACCAAGCTCGCCGAATTCATTAAGACGCTCGACGAACGGGACGAAGACATCTTGCGAAACCGGATTCTCTCAGAAACCCCTCTCACCCTCGAAGACCTCGGCGGCAAATACTCCATTACAAAAGAGCGCACCAGGCAGCTGGAAGCTCGAATCATCAAGCGCCTGCGTGACTACATTAAGAAAGACATCAAAGATTTCGACCGCTTGCGGATCTGACCACAGGGAATCCCCACCGAAAGAATGTCTAGAATACCCCGTTCTCAATAGGTTATGATGCCTCCGTCCCTGTTCTGAGGGCGTGGAAGAATTTCCCCATTTCTCCCCCTTGACTTGGACGAACCCGAGGCTATCTCTACTCCCGTGTTCAGCAGACCAGGGCTTCTGCTCGTCGGGAGTACCACGATTACGCCATCGAGTTCGCACCTGTTCTACATCGTTTATTTTCACTGGGTTAACTTTAGGAGGAGGGTATCGTTATGAGCACTGCAGCCAAGGAAAAGACGGAGAAGAAAGACCTGACCAAGGGGTTCCAGCCTTTGGGTGACCGGGTGTTCGTCACCTACACCGAGGAATTGGACCGGACCGCGGGCGGCATCTACGTCCCAGACAGCGCGAAAGAGAAGCCACAACGGGGCATCATCCAGGGCATCGGCAAGAAGGTGGAGAGCGTCAAAGTCGGCGATCAGGTCCTCTTCGACAAGTACTCAGGCAGCAAGCTCCGCATCGAAGACGAAGAATGTCTCATCCTGAAGGAAGAAGACATCCTCGGCGTCTTCAACAGCTAATCACCACGACACATTACGACGATACTTTTTAAGGGAGGCATATCTAATGGCAAAGCAACTTATGTACGGTGATGCAGCGCGCGCGTCCATCCTCAGAGGGGTGAACCAGCTCGCCGATGCCGTCAAGGCAACACTCGGACCCAAGGGCCGTAACGCGATTCTCGACAAGAAGTTCGGCGCCCCGACGATCACCAAGGACGGCGTGACCGTCGCGAAGGAAGTCGAACTCAAGAACCCCTACGAGAACATGGGCGCCCAGCTCGTGCGCGAAGTGGCCAGCAAGACCAGCGATACCGCCGGCGACGGCACCACGACCGCAACCGTGTTAGCCCAGGCGATCTATCGTGAAGGCGTGAAGAACATCACCGCCGGCGCGAACCCGATGGAAATCCAACGCGGGATCAACAAGGCTGTCGAAGTGGTCATCAATGAGCTCAAGAAGCTCAGCAAGCCCTGCCAGAACAAGACCGAGATCTCCCAGGTGGGAACAATTTCAGCCAACAACGACAAGACCATCGGCGACCTCATCGCGGAAGCGATGGAGAAGGTCGGCAAGGATGGCGTGATCACCGTCGAAGAAGCCAAGTCCATGACCACCTCGCTGGACGTGGTCGAAGGCATGCAGTTCGATCGTGGCTACATCTCCCCGTACTTCGTGACCAACGCCGAGCGGATGGAAGCGGTCATGGAAGATCCCCTCATCCTCATCTCTGAAAAGAAGATCAGCAGCATGAAGGACTTGCTCCCGGTTCTCGAGCAGGTTGCCAAGATGGGCAAGCCCCTCGTCATCCTCGCGGAAGACGTGGAAGGCGAAGCCTTGGCCACCCTCGTGGTGAACAAGCTCCGTGGCACGCTCAACGTGACCGCCATCAAGGCCCCTGGCTTCGGCGATCGCCGCAAGGCCATGCTGGAAGACATCGCCATCCTCACCGGCGGCCAGGTGATCTCGGAAGACATCGGCATCAAGCTGGAGAACGTGAAGTTGACCGACCTCGGCCGCGCCAAGCGCGTCACGGTCGACAAGGACAACACCACGATCGTGGAAGGCTTTGGCGATCCGAAGAAGATCGAAGGCCGCGTGAAGCAGATCAAAGCGCAGATCGACGAGACGACCTCGGACTACGATCGTGAGAAACTGCAAGAACGCCTCGCGAAGCTCGTAGGCGGTGTGGCCGTCATCAACGTCGGCGCCGCGACCGAGACCGAAATGAAGGAAAAGAAGGCGCGCGTCGAAGACGCCTTGCACGCCACCAAGGCAGCAGTCGAAGAAGGCATCGTCCCGGGCGGCGGAACGGCCTATCTCCGTTGCATCACGTCCTTGGATTCACTCAAGCTGAACTCCGAGCAGCAGGTGGGTGTCAACATCATCCGCCGTGCACTCGAAGAGCCGATCCGCCAGATTGCGTTCAACGCCGGCATGGAAGGCTCCGTCATCGTTGAGAAGGTCCGGAACGACAAGAACCTCAGCGTCGGCTACAACGCCGCGACCGAGGAATATGTGGATATGATCAAGGCCGGCATCATCGATCCGACCAAGGTGTCTCGTTGTGCGTTGCAGAACGCCGCGAGCGTCGCGGGCTTGATGCTCACGACCGAGGTCATGATCACCGAGTTGCCGGAAGAGAAGAAGGAAGCAGCCGGCGGTGCAGGTGGTCACAACCACGGCATGGAAGGCATGTACTAAGAGAAGAATAAGAGCTAATAGCGTATAGCTGATAGCTCGGAGTGCGCAGCGAAGGCCTCAGCGGTGATCCCGCTGGGGCCTTCGTGTTTCTTGAACATGCCCTTGGCGGATCAGAAGCTTTATGAAATAATACCGCTGTGGCCAAACCGTTTCAGTACCATTTCTCTTGGGATCCCTTGAAAGCCAGGCAGAACCTCCGCAAACATGGGGTTGCCTTTGACCATGCAGCAACAGTGTTTCACGATTCTGACGCGCTATCGGAATTTGACGAGCCTCATAGTCAGCAAGAAGACCGATGGATTACTCTGGGACTTGATAGTATGGGCAAGCTCTTAGTCGTCTGTCATACCTATCAGGAGATTTCTGAATCCAGCGCGAAAATTCGCATGATCTCGGCGCGCAAGGCAACGAGGACCGAGGCGAAACAATATCGGAGGGTGTAACATGAAGCGCGAATATGACTTCTCAAAAGCCGTTAGAGGAAAGTTTTTCCGTAAAGGAGCAGAGCTAAATCTGCCAATCTACGTTGACAGTTCAATGCGCAAGCGTCTGGAGCGCATCGCCAAGAGAAAAGGAAAACCAGTAGCAGAACTAGTCAATCAACTGCTCAAGAAAGATGTGGAACTGCTGGAAAGTTTGGCCTGACTACCCTGCCAAGAAATGATACGCTCTGATCACTATCGGAGCAATGCAAAGGCCCCATCGGTGATCCCGCTGGGGCCTTCGTGTTTCATGACTCGTATCGCGTTAGAATGAGCCTCGGCGACAACGAGTCTGGAGGATCTGCCCTGTTTATCGAAGTCGAATCAAATGAGAATTGCGAGATCGGCTTCTTTGGCCGGTTCAAGGAAATCGGCCCGGCTCGACCGGTCGTACAAGTAAAGCTCTACGACCGGAACCCCTCCGGGGAATGGTACTGGGTCATTGGCTGGAGCGACGATGCCACGTCGCCTGTGTGCCAGGCTCATGCCCAGTTAGTCGAAGACTCGGGAGCGGGACTGACGCACTTGGTCTACGGAGGGATGTATGGCCTGCGGTTCAAGCCCATCTCGACAGATGAAGCCTGGGGCCTCGACAGTCCGCACCAATGGGGAGAAGCCTATCTGTCACTCTCCAGCGAGCGCGACCTGCGCTATGCAGGCTAGGGTTCGCTGCCCTTATAGAAGAAAGACACATTCAAGAGCCAGTCGCAACAGAGCAAAGAACGCAAGGCTCAGCGGGTATGCCGTTGAGCCCTGCGTGTTTCTAGAACACAATGAATCATCAGTCCAGTAGGCGCTGAACTGTCCGAGTACGAGACCGTGCGGCTTTCTTCCTCGCTCTGACAGCGACCTGGAATTCGTCGCGGTACATCACTTCAACAGAACGTTCCTTGATTCGAATGACCCGGTACTGCTGCTCGGCCTTCTGGCAGGCTGCCACTGTTGGACGGCCATAGCGTTTCCACCCCTCTTCGGTAAAATAGAACCGGCAGTTCTTGTAAAGCGCTCGCCTAGGGGCATTAATATCGGCCCAGGCTTCAGCAACTCCTACATAGCTGATTCCCATAAGGCCGGATTTCCAAGACCGAATAGGCAGTGGTTGACCATCGTTGCCCGACTGGCAAAAAGTCTTCAAAAATGCGCGGTACTCTTTCGGAATCAACTGGTGGATGAGTTCGATTCGGCGAAACATGGCCGTTCGTGCTGGGGTCGGAGAAGTGGCTCGACCTCTATCTGTTTGGGGACAAAACCAGTTTCCCTACAGGGAGAAGAGTTGAAGCAAATACCAATACATCCTTCAAACGCATGGTCACTGCACCGGAGAGAGCAGCGCCGGCATCCCGAACTCTTCCAGCTTGGCATTGGATTTCGTAAAGTAATTCGTCCAGAACTGCTTCAATGCTCCCATGGTTTTCGGGTCCCGATAGCCAATATTCGATTTGTCTTTTGAGTTCCCCTTGGATAAGTCAGGGATGAGCCCCGCACCCATCACATAGACCGACGCCCCGCCAAAATCCCCGATCACGTTATTTTCTTCCACCACCTTCATCTCTCTTACAGGATCAATCTTCCGCACCCGGTTGTTCGCATAGAAGCTGGAGATGGTGGAATTTTCAAGCATATCGGACACGACCAAAACTATCCGCCGCGGAGCCGTCGATTGCTTCACAATCTGAGAAATCTCGGTCAGGCTGGTAAACACATCGGACTTCGCTAAATCGGTAGTGGCCTCGGCAACTGCCTGTTCAATTGACGACAGGACCAACCTTACCCCGTAGTTAGTTTGCTCACTTAGACATGAATCAAAGTGTTTCAGAGACTTCACGCTAATTGAGTCCCGAACATCATGGGGAATGAGTTGCTCCAGCACACCCGTTGAAACGACACTCAAGTACCGCCCCTGCGAGAATGCTGAAAAGCTTACGACCGTAAAGCTTGTTCCTGGACGAAGGGCACCGCGCACAGAATCAAAAAGCACTTGCTTGAGCTTTGGATCCAAGACAGTCGTCTGATCCACCAGCACAAAAAGACTTCTTTCGATCTCAGGCGGCTCGACATTCACCTTGCTAAGCGCGTAACAACTGGGGACCTGGTTTGGGGAGGTCGCAGCAAAACTCACCTCCCCATAAAACCCCAGGATACAACTGAGCAGCAATAGTGTCCCCCTATACACCTGTATGGTCACACTAAATCCTCCAATTCTTGATCTTCCCGTTCAGCTCTCCGCTTAGAATCAGCCTCTTTCTTATCTCTCAGTATCTGCTTGAATCTTTCTTTTACCGTTTCGGGTTGAATCGATTTAATGAATTGCATTCGACGTTCCTTATCGCCCGGAGAAATTGCATCGTACTGGCTCAGGAGTTCTTCAATACTCGCCTCGGAAGGCTCCACTGATGCCGTAGCTTGCATTTGCACCGTGGCATTGAGCGTGGCCTGAGGCTGTCCGGAAGTGAGACGCTGGTTTTCGGCAAGGTAGTCTTCGAACGTGTGCTCTAGGCGCAAGTTCTTGTTGGCTGGCCGCTCCATCAGGCGCTGCTGCAACGCCTGCAGCTTCGCACGAGCGATTTGAACGATCGGCTCAAAATATCTCAGGTAGTCGTCATATGTTGCAAACCCGCGCGTCCCCTCGTAGGCTTGATGGCTCTCTTTGCCCACAAACCCCCATCTGTACCCTGCTGAAATGGCGACCATCTGAGTCGCAACGAAAATGATGGCCAGCATAAGGAACGCCGCCAAACCTTCACTACTAGTCGCCTTGCCGGCATCCTGGGCACCCTTATTCTCAGCTTCCTGCTGCGGCTTAAGAACATCTCCCGGCAAGGCCGTTCCTCCACTCGAAAGAAAGGGATTTACTGTTTGCGTGGTTGCTTGGGTGAGCTCTCCCTCCAAATGTTTGACTCGCATCCATGTCGAGCCAACGGCAATTAGTGCAATGAGAATTGCAGCACTAATGATCCAAAAATAATTCCCCTCCGTTCCAACCCTATTGACGCACTGCGTGTATTCTGGTTGCTGATCGTCTTTCGATTGGCCATCGTTCAGCATCACATTGCCGCTCTTGAAGCTACCTGGCTGACCGTCGTCTCGCCATTCTTTCTCGCACCGCCGAATCAGGCCGGTTCGATAGAGCTGATGGCCGGCACTATGGGTGATAAAGAGAAGGATCACGCACAGCACAAATACAATGGCGACCATCAGTAGTTGCCGAGTGTTCTCACTACCCTCCATGGCCATCCAGGAACCAAGCAGATAGGAAAAGCCTAAACCTTCCGCAATGACGAGAGTCGCCAGGAGAAGGATGAGCCACCCCGGAAGGGGTGTCCGACCTAGGTCGTGGGCCTTCGATAAATAGACCAGTCTCTTGCGAAACTCCGACTCAGTGGTCAGATGAAGAAACTGCTTGTAGTCATGACACAGCGCGCGTTCCCCGTTTGTCCAACTTTGGTCACGCGATGCGCGAGTGTTGTCCTGAGATAAACGCGCCAGCTTGCCGATAACCGGCAAGGAGTACAAGAAGTTCATCCACCAAAAGCGCACACGGAAGCTCGACAGATACAGCACGATCGTGGTGGCGAGAACGACCATCGTCAGGATAGCAGTGAGATACTGATTCAGCTGATTCAGCAACGACATAATGGCAACCTCCTCCGGGAATTTACCTGTCCGTTTTCGCGATATGTGGGTTGAATCCCGTTACGAATGCCCCACCTGTGCGGTCGTAATAGAGCCAAGAGCCCTTTGCCTCACGCGGGTTGGCGTGAGGAATGACCATATCCAGGCAGCGAATCGGTCCATCAGTGAATACGCGGTACAGCAAAGCGTTCTCGCCACGATAGGTGTTCACCACTGGACGAGCCTGATAATCCGGCTTCCTCTGAGCGTTCCCTTTTCCATCCATGGGGTCAAAGTTGCCGTACACCAACAGCTCAGGATTTCTGGCTGGAGCGCCCCCATCGCGCAACACGGCGACATGGGTCAAGGCCACAAGATGGCCGTTCACCGTATCAACCCAGGAAGTATTGTAGAGATTCGGCATGTACTCCCCGGTCGACACCTCGCGGTCGTCACGGAGCGACTTGACCCCATGTGAAACCCGCGGCCGGTCGTTGCGGCAAGTGGTGACGACATCGTCTTCTGCCGCATGGGCAGAGGGAATAATCACATCTGAGATTGACCGTTGCACTTCAATCTTCCCTATAGCGACTACGGTATTCTGTGATTGCGCGGACTTTCCTCCGAAATCTAGCGCGACTAACGAAGGCGGCTTCGACAACGTGGGCCGCGCAGCAACGGCGCTGGAATCTGGTATTGGGGCCTTCACAGTTGGCTGATTCAAAGGAACTGTCGGAGGAGAAGCCTTCTTCGTTTCCGGGATTATTCGATCTTGAGGCTTGTCCGCCTGAGCTATCTTCTCATGCGTCGTATTCTCCGAGGCTTTACTCTCCCGGATTTTTGATTCCTGCGCATTCGTCTCCCGAGGGACAGAAACTGTGGCAGCGGGCTCAGGCTTGGAAGCCACAGGGCGATAGTAGTCGACTCGTGGTTTTCGCGAATTCAAATAACGTTGAAACGTGTCGCCGTTGGAAAGATCCACAATCTCTACCCTGCGGTTCTTGGCTCGTCCTTCTTCCGTGCGATTGTCGGCAAGGGGCAACGTCTCGCCTGCCCCCTGATAAAAAATCTGGCCGTTGGGAACCCTCGCAGCCATAAACACTTTCGCGACCGCGCGTGCGCGCCGCTCTGACAAATCTGCGTTGATCTGCGAACTCCCTGTATCGTCCGTATGACCGAGCAACAACACCCGTCTCTGTTTCAACTCCTCTGCCTCTTTCTTCTGTTCGGCCGAGGCATTCGGCGACAAGGGAAGCTGCTTCTCAACGACATACAACTCGGCGATTTCGCGGAAATAGACTTGCGCCTTCGGCAACAGGTCGGCTGACCCACGAGAAAAATGACCACCCTCCGTGTCCTGCAGCGACACAGACAACCCAGCCCTGTCTCCTTTTTTAGTGGTTTCACTCGACTTCGCCGACGAGTCCGGCGTTGAAGCCTGCGCGACGGGTTCGACAGGACTCCGCTTTGCTGGAGAAGACGCTTCCAACACTGTCGTGCTGTGCTCGGAGTGGGCTGGAGTAGCTGGTGCCGGCGGCTCGACGATGACCGCTGGCTGATCGGATTGAGCCGGTATGGATTGGCCACTCGACTCGACGGACTGAAGCACCTGTTCGATCTGGCCAGATCTTGACTGACTATCTTCCTCTGTCAAATGGAGCAAAGGTCCGACTTGACTGGGTTTCACCTCTGCAACCTGCACGATCGATTCATTTTGGCTAGGTTTGGGCGCAGGGTCCTCCTCTGCCGGGGGAACCACCACCTCAGACATCTGCACTTTCAGATCATGTTTCTTGGCAATCTTCGAGAGCTCGCATCGCCGTCGGTCCATCTCATAGCCGACAATGCCACCCGCCAGCGCACCCCCTACCGCACCTAGGGCCAAGCCCTTCCCGGTGATCCTTCCCGTGGCAACCTTTTCGATCCCAGCACCCAATGCCGCCCCTGCAACCGTGCCGATGACCGCACCCCAATTTCGAGAGGTATTGGCGCAGGGGTCGTCGCTGCCAAAAGACTCTTTCATGTTTTGTGAAAGACCCGTACACCCGGTCAAGCCGAGCATACAGACCACCACCACACACAAAGCTCCTTTTTGACGGAAACGGGTCGAGTCCATCGGGCCCTCACCAGTTGTCGATATTGGAATGGCGGCGATCATAGATCTCGGAAGGTTTTACGTCAAGCCGTCCGCATCTGAAGCAATCGCTAGTTGCCATCAAACAGTCGGTGCTCATTCTGCCATTGCCTGGAGAGCACGCGATCGAAGGCGTTCGGTTGAAACGCCTTCGACAACCCATAATGATTGTATAGCCTGAAGAATGTGGGACGATCGCACTGTGGCCCGCTGCACTTGATGACACTCGCGAGAATCTCAGCGGCATTCTAGTGCTGCAGCACACATCCGGCAATGACAAACCATCGCTCCCACCTAAAGAGGGGGTCCTAGGAAACTTATTTTATCGGGAGAGTACGCATGCGGATGGCACACAATAGGCCAATGTAGCGGGTCAGAATCAGTCGATTCCGGACTAGATCAGACGACGAGTCAGCATGCAACGGTGGCGAAAAAGGATTATGTTGAGTCCAGCCCATACCTAATGAACTCAAGCGGCTCTGAAATGGTTGCATCGCTAGGAGTCACAACTTCGGGTGATACATCGTTGATCTCGGTCCCTCTTCCATAGCCTCACCCCAGCCTTTAGACGCACTCAAACCCTCGTGCCTGCGAAAGCAACGCGACCCCACGGTGAGGCGATCTTGAAGAACAACGTTCGGTGCCGGGACAACCGGAACAGATGTTGCGGATGCATGGCGCGGAGCCCAGAGATACAGGGCGTACTTCACTCGCAGCAGCAACCTGCACCGTAACCAAATCCGAGTACCGTTTCCCAGCTGAACGTTTTGCTAGCGATCGCTCACGGCGCGCAACGTCGCCTTGAAGTGGGGAGAGGTCTTGGGGCTGTCGAAGAACGAACGGAAAATGTCATGCACGAGAGTGCGATGGGCGGCATGGTCGGCTTGAAACTCTGTGAGCGCAGCCGGTCGATCGGTCCCGTCATAGCCCATTCGGATTGCACAACGTTCGAGTTCGTCTTCTTGATCCGGGAGCGAATGCGTCTGCAGATCATGCACCATCTGTAGTTTGTGCTCCACGTCACGAAGAAAGACGTAGGCAGCCGCCAGCGCATCCCGCTCCTTGCCGGAAATCAACTTGAGGCGGACAAATCGCTTGAGCGCATCGAGCGTGCTGCGGTCAAGGAGAGCCGGCACCCGACTCCCCGCCAGCACCTGGATCGTTTGCACAAAGAACTCGATCTCGCGAATGCCGCCGACGCCGAGCTTCACATTGCGCTGCTCATGCCCGCGCTCCGCCATCTTCGCATCGATCTTCTCCTTAACCGACCGCACCTCGTTCACCACCGCGAGCCCCTGCTCGACGTCCAGGCGTTTCGATGAAGGCGCTAACACAAATGGTTGCACCATCTTGATGAAGGCCTTCCCGACCGTCATGGACCCGGCTACCGGCCAGGCCTTCAGCAGGGACAGCCGCTCCCAGACCTGCCCTCTGGTCCGATAGTACTTGGCATAGTCGTCCAGCGAGCGAGTGAGCTGTCCCACCGAACCTTCCCCCCGCAAGCGGAGGTCCACCCGATAAACATACCCTTCATGGGTCTGTTCGGTCAGGACCTTCGTCAGATCGCGCGCCAGACGCTCAAAGTATTCTTCGTTGGAGATCCCGCCCTGCGCTGGGCTTTTCAATTTCGTGCGGCCTGATACAACCGGCCTGGTTTCCCCCTCATGGGATTCGCAGACATAGAGCACATCCACATCGGAACTGTAGTTCAGCTCATGCCCACCCAGCTTCCCCATCCCGATGACGGTGAAGCCGGTCTCCACCCAGCGCCCTTGCCGATTCTTATGCATGGGAACGCCATACCGGGCCCGTAGATCAGCATCCACAATGCGATAGGCCTCGTCGATCAGGATCGACGCCAAATCCGAAAGGGACGCCGTCGTTTCCACTACATCCGCCAGGCGAAGCAGATCCCGCACGCCGATCCGCAGCATCTCGCGGCGGCGGAAGCGTCTGAGTGCATCCAACTTGAGCTCCGTCGCCAGCACCAGCCCGACCTGTTGCCGGACCGCTCGCTCCATCCCGACCCTGGTCGGAGCCGTGGACAAGACATTCTGCTCGGCCAGCCAGTAGATCAGCAGAGGATCGCGGACGAGGGTGAAGGCCAGCGAGTCGCTGTTCCCGAAAATCGAACAGACCAGGTCCAACATGCGGGGAGAGCTGCGCAGATATTCCAGAATGGCAGACCGGTTGACCCCGCTGCCGAGCCACCGTTCCCAATGGTTCAAGGCCTGATCCGGATCGGCGGTCCGGCCAATCGCCTCAAGCAACAAGGGCAGGATGCCGGCCAACTGATGTCGCTGGTGCGGCTCACCGGCCATCGACTGCAGATTCGCATCGGCTTCTTGAATCCGGTTGAGTCCGTAGGATCGAAGGATCGCCTCAGCCTGGCCCTGGTCCAGCCCTGACGCTAAAATAATGGGGGTGGGATCCGGTCGCGCGACCGGCTCTCGTTCCGGAAGAACTGGCGCAGCGCGCGTCACCGGCTTCTTGCGACGATCAGTCATGGGCGGGCATTATACCGGCCATCCCCCACTCACACAATGAAGCCAGCTTCGGCTATACTCGTGGCCATGACGGATGAATCGGGAGCACGCGAGTCCCTGATCAAGACCTTGGCCCCCCTCTGTCCTGATGTCGAAGATGAGGTGCTGCGGGACTTCGTGTCACGGATGGACCCCGAGTACTTCGAGCGGTTTCAACCGAACGCCATCGCCCACCATATCAAGCTTGCCGACAGACTCACCCCGGAACACCCCTGCGAACTCTCGGTGCTCGACCGGCAAGCAGGGCAATCGGAAATCAGCCTTGTCGCCTACGACTACTTCTCCGAGTTCGCCACGATCTGCGGCCTCCTCTCCGCCTTCGGCCTGAATATCGAAGAGGGCCGCATCTATACCTTTGCCGATGTTGCAGCCCCGCCGGCTCGGCCTGCTACAGCCTGGCCCTCGAAACGTCCCACAGGCCGCCCGGGCCTGAGCCGCAAGAAGATCGTCGATGTCTTCCTCGTGCATCCGGTGAGTGGCGAGCGCTTCTCCGCGCCCGAGCGGACCGCCCTTGCAGAGGCGCTCACCCACATGATCCAGCTCCTCGATGCCGGACAATTCGAAGAGGCCCGCCAACAAGTGAACCGACGCCTGGTCGAACGATTGGGAAAACAGCGGAGCGCCTTCACGGGGCTCCTCCACACCGTCCAGATCACCTTCGACAACAGTCAGTCGCAGACGGACACGATCATGGACATCCGGTCGGATGACACCCCGGCCTTCCTCTATGCCTTTGCCAATGCCCTGGCCATGCGCAACATCTACATCACCAAGGCCCAGTTCGAAAACGACGGGACCAAACTCCACGACCGTTTCCACGTCAGGAACCGTTATGGGCAAAAGCTCCTCGACCCGGCCGATCAGCAGCAACTGCGCCTGACCGCCGTGCTCATCAAACAATTCACCCATGCCCTGACCTGGGCTCCCGATCCGGGCAAGGCGCTCGAATCGTTCGACCAATTCCTGGATCTCATCGTCGCCGAAACGGGCAAGAAGGGAAAACAGCAGGCGCTCGACGTCATCAGCGACAAGAAAACCTTTCCCCTCCTCGCACGGCTCCTCGGTGCCAGCGACTACTTGTGGGAAGACTTTCTGCGCCGCCAACATGGCAACCTCCTGCCCCTGCTCGCGGAATACCGGGATGCGCCCCTCATCAAGCCGCGAGCCACCCTCCGGAAGGAACTCGACCGGCTAGTCGCTCGCACCAAAACGGACGAGGCGCGCAAGGAAGCGCTGAACCAGTTTAAGGATCGCGAACTCTTCCGGATCGACATGAAACATATCGTCGAACCCTCAAGCAATCTCCCCGACTTTTCGCTCGCGCTTACGGAACTGGCCGAGGTCATCATGGAACGGAGCGTTACCGATTGCCGAGCCAAGCTGGAGAAGACCTATGGAAAGCCGCGACTCGCCGATAAGAAGCCCTGCCCCTTTGCCGTCCTCGGCCTGGGGAAATTAGGAGGGCGGGAGCTCGGCTATGCCTCAGATATCGAAGTGCTGTTCATCTATGAAGGATCGGGCAAGACCAGCGGGAAAAATGGAATTGAGAACAGCGAATTCTTCGAACGGCTGACGCAGGAACTCCTGGGTTGGATCGAAGCCAAGCAGGAAGGCATCTTTCATCTCGACGTGCGATTGCGCCCGCATGGAGGCAAGGGCTCATTGGCCAATGCCTTCGAGGAAGTCTGCCGCTACTATAGTCCAACAGGACTCGCCGCCCCCTACGAACGGCAAGCCCTCATCAAGCTACGGCATATCGCGGGCGATGCTGCATTAGGACATCGACTGGAAGCCTACCGGGATTCGTTCGTCTATGGCGGAGCCCCCTGGGACATCCCCACGGCACTGGACCTCCGGAAGCAACAGCTCCAACAACTGGTCAAACCGGGCCAGGTCAACGTGAAATACAGCCAGGGCGGGGTCATCGATATCGAATATGCGGTGCAGTATCTCCAAGTGATGCATGGGCACGGGCGCCCAAGCCTCCGCACCCCGAATACCCTGCAGGCCCTCGCAGCCCTGGTGGAGGCAGGATTGGTCACACGTGCCGATGGGGAAAGCCTCCGGAAAGCCTACGTCTTCACCCGAACCTTGATCGACGGATTGCGCATGGTCCGCGGCAACGCCAAGGATCTGGTACTCCCTCCGCCCGACTCAGAGGAGTTCATCTTCCTCGCCCGCCGTGTCGGCTATGCTACAGATGATTGGCAGGCAGGAGCGAGGCATTTGCAGTCGGATATCGAGCAGCATATGGGAAAGACGAGGGAGTTTTTTGAGAGGACGTTTGGAAAGGTGTGAGGACAGACTAGATGGGCTCCTGTGCTCGTGCAACGCGCGGTCTAAGAATCCCCTCGTTGGACACGCGCAATGGGAGACCATCTAGCCCGCCCTCTAGAGAAACGGTGAAAACGCATGAATACAGCAGTGCGAACAGACTCCCTCCCACTTCTACTTACCCCTCAACCAGAATGAGTAGACGACACATTCGGCACATCTTTTTCTGGAAATGGTTCCCAAGTGATGATCCAATTGCTGCTTCAGTAGCAAGACTTTGCATTCTAAGAGAGGACCTATATTTAGAAACAATGGCACTTATGGAGGAAAGTATTCCTTCTCTCGACAAGAATTCGCCACCCTGGAGGCTGATGTACTTCTGGAGGAATTCCGTCAGAACCCTGTTCGAAATACGAAGCGCTCTTGAGGCTTTGCAGGGAGATGAAGGCTTCCGCTCTTCTCTCTTAGCCCAACCAAGACATTTCCAAGAAGCATTCAACGAACTGGTCCAAAAAATACGGACTGCACATGAACTCCTTAAAGATATTCGAAACGAAATCAGTGGCCACGTAAAGCTTCAAGCTGTACAAGAAGCGCTCACAACTATGGACATGGATAGCAACGGCTTGATTGAGCTAGGGCCAGTAATCTCGGAATCTCACTATCAGTTTGCAAGCCAGTTAGTCGGACAAATCTTGCTTCGAGATGTTCCTACTGCAAATTGGGAAAGCCACTTGGAGAAGACCCTGGGAAAAACAGCTGCGCTATCCGCAGCCCTTGAAGCAATAGACATAGTCCTTGTTGCATACAGGGATACTAAAAGATTGTGGGACTAGGCGAAAACAAAGGGGTCACGACAGATCTATCCAAGCTTGTCATTACCATCAGAAGAGATGGCTTGAGGCCTCTGTTTGAACCTACGAAAAGGATAAGTTATGAGCCAGTGTATTCCCTTGAAAGCCAAATAAAGAAGGTAGAATGTGACAAAGATAAGTGGAAGCGCCCACCCAAACCTATCGCTGAAAACTAGGGCGAAAACCCCAAACACTATGTAACCAATCCATTTGAGAACAATTCGGTACCAGACACTTTCCTTGGCTAACCTTAGCTCTTGGTGCTTTACGCCCTGCGGATCATCATTTTGATAGCCTTCGATAAAGGCGTAAATCGTGTTGAGACTGATTGCGAAATTTATATTTTGACCACCTTCAAATGATGACGAGGTTATCCCAATCAACTCTCCTGAAGTGTTGAGCAAAACCCCGCCGCTACTTCCGTGCGAAATCGGAACTGTTGTCTGAATCAACTCAACTCCGTCGCCCTTGTGTCTGATACCACTTATTAGGCCGTCCGAAATCGTTCTCTCAAGACCTAACGGATTGCCAATGGCTATTACACGCTCTCCAGGCTTAAAGTTAGTATCTTTGGCAAAACTCGGTGGGCTTGATTTGTCTGTTGGTATTGCAATTAGAGCGAGATCACGCTTGCTATCCCGAGTAAGTATTCTCACTTTGTCGAATGTTCCAAGACTCGAAATAACCTCTGCTGAGTATGCATTTTCGACCACATGCGCATTCGTAAGAATGATTCCTGTTTCAGTTATGAATACACCGCTCCCTTGGGCAGTGGGGGAACCTGTTACATCGTAAGTAATAATCATTGCGACTGAGTTTCCAACAGTCTCTGCAATCTCAGCGATGGACTGAGCGTGTGCTCCCACAACAAAACAGGAATAAATTATGAGGAGCAGAAGTAGTTTTAGACCTAGGCGTCTTACTGGAGACCCCAACCCCCAAAAGTAGGCCGGCGGCTGATTGAGAAAGGGGCCATCGTTGTATGCGGCGAAGGATTGCACAGGAAAACGACAGCAGGGACGAATCGAGAAGGGCATGAGAGCCTCCCAGGGGGAGGCGTATTGTAGGGGCGAGGCAAAGGAAGGCGCAAGGGCCGATTTAAGAGATGATAATCGGAAAAATAAGGGAATCGGGAGTTTTTCTGATCCGCACAGTGTGATGCAATCCCGAGAAAGAAAAAGGGCTATTTATCCGCCAATGGGCCAAACAACGGGGACATTCTACATTTCTTGGCGCGAAGCTGAGGCTCAGAGCTGACGTTGCCGGAGGAGCGGGGACTCGTCGAGGGTCTGCTGAGGAGGAAAGCGGAAGCTGACCAGGATTCGCGAGGGAATGCCCGAAGGCTGCCGCTCAGCGGAGCCGGAACGGGTCGCTCAGTGAGGCGCGGGAGCGGTTGAACCTCAGCCCCGCGCAGACGAGCCGGCGCTAAAGAACGGAAGGGATCGGGAGCTTTCCTGATAGCCCGGCGTGATACCATCCCTCCAGGCTTCTCGGCGCGTGGAGGCCTTTCCTCACCTCCTATCTTTCCCGTTGACGACCGCGGTGTAATTTTGGGATCATGATGTTGTGTATTTCAAGTTGCTTGGCCCCATCACGCAGATTGAAACATTCGCGGTTGGGTCTGGAATTCGAGAGATTGCTCGTCTTCGAAAGTTCTATGGCAAGGGTCGCTGGCGCAAACGGAAAGGCATCGTGAAGGTTCGACTCTCTGACGGATCCGTTCATCTCGCTGAAATTCATTGGTATGAGGCGACGGGTATGGGCCGGAAAGAATACAAGATTAAACGATTGCTCTGAGGTCACCACAATGCCAAAACTAAAGTCTGCTGCTTCACGATTTGTGATCTGTGTAGAGAATAAGGGATATGTGGTCTCTCTCGAAAAACGAAAGATCTATATCGCTCTCCCCGATGCAATAGCCCTCAAGCACGGTCAGGTGCGCGTGATCGACGAATCGGGTGAAGACTATCTCTATCCGAAAGTCTTGTTCCTGCCCATTACCGTCCCCCAGTCTCTTCGCAAAGCCATCCTGAAGGCGGCATAACACAGCGTATAGGCTCACGCCTCGCTAGGGGAAGCAACAGTCGGGAGTCTTTTCTCGCTCCGGGAATACACCATAGGCGTTCCTCCATCCCTGTGACTCACCTACAACCACCGTTCCCGGCAGCAGCGACAGCCCGTCTGCCCATGCGGCTCACTCTGTTGCCTTGACTCCCGCACCCTCTCGCTTATAGGTTCTCTCACCCACGATCTACCTCTTATGCAAAGGAACGTCCAATGACCACGTTGTTTACCCCGCTGCAGGCCGGGGACATCCGCTTACCCAACCGCATCGTCATGTCGCCCCTGACCCGTGTGCGGGCCGGGGCCACACACATTCCCAACGACATGATGGTGGACTACTACTCCCAACGGGCATCGAGCGGGCTCATCATGACGGAATGCACCATGGTCGATGCCCATGCCTGCGCCTTCATCGGTGAAGGCGGCATTTACAGCCCCGCGCACGTGGCCGGCTGGACACGAGTGACGGACGCCGTGCATGACAGAGGCGGCCGCATCTTCATGCAGATCTGGCATCCCGGCCGTGCCGCGCACTCGTTGTTGAACGAGGGCGAGCAACCGGTCTCCAGCAGCGCCACCGCGATTCGCAATGGCGTGACCCATACCCCGGAGGGCGCCACACCCTACGAAGTCCCGCGCGCGCTCCGCACTGAGGAAATCCCGCGGTATGTGGACATGTTCCGACGCGCCGCGCAGAACGCTCAACGGGCCGGCTTCGACGGGGTGCAAATCCACGGTGCGCACGGCTATTTGGTCGATAATTTTCTACGCGACGGCGTCAACGCACGCACGGATGCCTATGGCGGCTCTGTTCCCAACCGTGCTCGGTTTCTGCTGGAGGTGACCGATGCCGCCATCGGCGTCTGGGGCGCCGGGCGCGTCGCGGTACGAATCTCGCCCCTGGTCCCGTTCAATGACATGGTCGATAGCCAGCCCGACGCGCTGGTGACCTATGTGGCGCAGGAATTGAGCCGACGAATGATCGCGTTCCTCGAAATACGGCACGAGAGCCACGCCTTGCCTGAGGAGCAAGCCATCCTGACGATCGCCCGCCGACATTTCCATGGTGCCCTGATGAGCAACGGGAGTTATACGCGTGAAAGCGGCGAATCGACGGTGGCACGCGGAGCGGCCGATGCGATCGTGTACGGACGGCCATACATCGCCAACCCGGACCTGGTCGAACGCTTCGCGAAACAGACCCCGCTCAACGAGGTCAACTACGATCGGCTCTATGGAGGTGGACCAGACGGCTACAGCGACTATCCGGCCCTGGCCGCAGGCTGATTCCCATTAAGACGGGCCAATAGAAAAGGGGATGGGGCTCAGAGCGGACATCGCCGGATGAGCGAATCCCGTCGAGAGTCCGCTGAGGAGGAAAGCAAAAACTGACCGAGTCCGCGAGGGAATATCCGAAGGCTGCCGCTCAGGGGAACCCGACGGGTCGCCCCGGGAGGCGCGGGAGCGGCTACGCCGCTGCCACGCGCAGACGCATCGAACCACAGCAGGAAATTCCCGGAAACGGCCCCCCACGCACGGGACTTATCGGTTTGCCGTATTCGGCTGCTCTGCATGGATGGCAGCCAGTTCCTCTAGCGTCACGGCCTTCGCGCGATGCGCTTGTGCGGCCGTGGTGAGTCCGCTCCGGACGAACCCTTTCGTGTCGGTATATTCACCCAACGACTCGGCTCGCCGTTCGTATGCTTCGGCTTCGGCACGTGCCGCCTCAGCCTGCCGGCGATACGACTGCGCGGCGGCGGAACGCTCTTGTACTCCCAGCGTTCCCTGAATAACTGGCGATGACTGGTGCGGGAATTCTGAACAACCGACCATTCCCACACACAACAGAACGATGCTGCCAATGATAGCACCAGGTCCCTTGCCTCGTGATGCGAGCTGTCTCATCGATACCTCCTTGAGCCATAGGCTCACGACATCCGACCATCCGTGACTTCCTTGCACATACGATAGTCCGGAAGGCGTTGTGCCGCTAGAAGGTAGATACCTCGCTGGGAGGGAGAGAGTTCCTTGGGTTGAACCAAGGGATTTCCTTGGTTCGCTCGATTGGACACACGATCGGGATGGACGGAACCGAGGACGGACTAGGAGTCTACCGGCACCAATCCTATGCGAATGGCATAACGCACGAGACCCGCTACGTCATGGATTTCCAAGCGCCTCATCAATTCGGCCCGGTGACCCTCCACGGTCTTGGCGCTGAGTTCAAGCGTTCCGGCAATCTCCTTGGTGGAACGGCCCTCGGCAATACGTTTTAACACCTCACATTGCCGTGGCGTGAGGGCTCCGCCTTTCGTGGAGGCCGAGCCCTGCCTGAGATACTCATCCACTACCTTTTTGGATACGCTGGGCGTCAAATACGTCTCCCCTCGCATGACTGCCTTGAGGGCCAATTCCAATTCGGACGGCTCGGCTCCTTTCAACAGATACCCCGAGGCGCCGGCCCGAAGGGCTTGGCGGACGTATTCTTCGTTCGCATGCATGGAGAGGATGATGACCCGCACCTGCGGCCAGGACTTGGTGATACGGGCGGTCGCTTCGAGGCCCGTGAGGCCTGGTAGCGCAATGTCCATCAACACGAGGCTGGGCCTCTCTCGCTCGACCAGCTGGATCGCATCCTGTCCGTTTCCTGTTTCGGCGACGACCTGAATTCCATCGAGACTGTGCAGCAAGACACGAAGTCCGGCGCGAAAGAGCGCATGGTCATCGGCCAGCAGAACCCGTAGGGTCTTCGCTTTGACGTGCATACGGCCTCCCCCACTTCACACAGGCTTGTCGAACGGAATCATCACCGATAGCCTCGTGCCCTTTCTTCTCGTTGAACTGATCTGGAATTGTCCATTGAAGGTTCTGACTCGCTCTTGAATGCCGATCAATCCCAAATGCGGCCGTTCACCGGAGGCGGCCATGGCCTCTTTGACGGAAAAACCGGCGCCATCGTCTTCGATGACCACCTCGACTCCCTCTTTCACAGCCCGGAGCTTCACGGCCATTCGACTGGCCTCGGCATGCCTCAAGATGTTGGTCACCCCCTCTTGAACAATCCTGAAGCAGGCCACCAAGGCATCGGGGGACAGTCCCGGGGGAATACCCTTGGAATCCACCTTCGTGCGAATCCCAGCCCGCTCCCCCTGCTTCTCCACATACCAACGCACGGCAGAGACCAGCCCCAGGTCATCGAGCATCGATGGGCGTAAATCGAGGGCCATGTCGCGCACCCGCTGTACCGTCTGATCGATGATACTGAAACTGTCGTTCAAGGACGCAATCCGGCGGTTCGGGTCCGTGGTTCTCTGGATCGCCTGTAAATTCACTTTCAGCGTCGTAAACGCTTGTCCGATTTCATCGTGGAGATCATGCGCCAGTTGTCGACGCTCCTGCTCTTGCAGATGCATCGACTGCTTGGAGAGAGCCTGTAACCGTCCATGGGCCGCCAGTAGCTTCTCTTCTGCCTGTTTTCGCGTGAGATAGGAGGCACAACTGTCGGCCAATGAATTGATCAGATCCCGTTCTTCGGCCAGAAACGGCCCTTCGACTTCCGGCGGATTTTTTTCCGTGTAGACCACCTCGAGCATCCCCCGGCGTCCGTCCGGCGTCGCAAAGGCAGCCCGCTGTATCCAGGGCGTCTCCTTGAAACCAGGCGTGGGAAACTGCCTCCCGTCGAAGGTGATGCAGGCTTCCGTCACCTCAGGATACTGCCAGGCGGGAGGCATGAACGAGGCGATCTCCATCAATACGGTCGATACCGGTTTGAGACTGTCTTGCAGGAGATGAACTGCGCGATGGAGGGCGCTCAACTCCTTCACCCGCTCGCCCAGCCGATGGGCCAGTCCTCCGTGCTTCGGCATGAATGCCCGCCGCGTCGCTGTACCAGACTTCTCCGTACCTGTCTTATCCACAAGACCGGAGCGGCTCACTGCGACTCGCTTGGCCCCCGGCTTGTTTTTCTTGGTTGGCTTCATGTTCACGGCTCGAAAAATGAGACCGCCTTCGACACCGCTCTCCCGTTTCTAGCGGCCGGTCCATTCTACTCCGAAGTCTTGGCCTAACAACAGAACGAGCACCGGTCTTTCTCAGAGAGGAGAAAGAATGGGATAGAACGAACATACGGAGATATTCCACAATGCTCCGACAGATCTACCAGCCACCCAATTCCCCTCCCCACTTTGCTGCGAGCGGCGTCCCACGATTACCTTCGTTTATCTTCGCCGTTCCCCCCTTGGTACGTTTGCCTTTCTGAATAGCCTGCCTCCCCTTTCCGCCATATAATTCAGCGTGAAGAAAACGTGTTCAGTCCTACCCGTAAGAGGCCTGCATGAAACTCCCACGTAAACACGCCATCGTGGTCCGCGAAGCCATCGAGCGTTGGAAACACGATGGCGTGATTCCCGACACACAGGCGGCATCGCTGGCTGCGACGATCGAAGTCCAATATTTCGACTGGCGAAAGCTGGCGAAGTATTCCTTCTGGATCGCGCTCGTTTCGATCGTCTCCTCCGTGAGCGCCGCGCTCTCCGACCGGATGCTCCGGGACATGCTCGACGTACTCTTCAAGGCCCCCGCGACGGTCAAGTGCGCGGCCCTCTCACTCGTGGCGGCCGGGCTCTACCGATGGGGACTCACCAAACGACAGCAGGCCCCCGACAAGGCCTATCGCAACGAAGCCATTTTCTTTCTTGGCGTGCTGGCCACAGCCGGAGCGATTTCCCAACTAGGCATCGCACTCGACACAGGCAGCGGGCATTTCGCGATTCTGCTCTTGCTCTCGTTTCTGGTCTATGCCGTCCTCGGCGCGATGCTCGAATCGAATTTGATCTGGGTCTTCTCCCTGGCCTCGTTGGGCGGCTGGATGGGTACGGAAACGGGCTACATGTCCGGCTGGGGCGCCTATTACCTTGGGATGAACTATCCCCTGCGCTTTGTCCTCTTCGGCGGGCTCCTGACCGGCTGCGCTTTGGCGCTGGAAACTCACCCGAGCGGACAACGCTTCTTCCGCAGCACGCTGGTGATGGGATTACTGTATCTCTTCATCGCGCTTTGGATCATGTCGATCTTCGGCAACTATGGGGATATCCATGCCTGGGAGCGGGTAAAACAGATCGAACTGTTCCATTGGTCGCTCCTCTTCGGCGCAGTCGCAGGCTGGGCCGTCTACCATGGATTGAGGCACGACAACGACATCACGAAAGGGTTCGGTCTGACATTTCTCGGCATCAACTTGTATACGCGATTCTTCGAATTATTCTGGAACGGCCTGCACAAGGCCATCTTCTTCGCGCTGCTGGGGCTCAGCTTCTGGTACATCGGCAGCAAAGCCGAGACGATCTGGAACCTGGGCAGACGAGAAGAGCGAGGATGAAAAAAACAAAAAATCGAGCGTCTTTCCTGATCGCACGGCGAAATGCAATCCTGACCACCCCGTTTCACGGCGCGCGGCGAACGGTGCTACGGATGATCCCTCCAAGCTCGCTCGGTTTCTCTTCAGGGATGGGGGCTGAGTGGTCTTCCATTGCGCGCGTCCAACGAGGGCCTCCCTCCCTCTTGCTACATCGCCCCAGAGGGGGAGTGGCCAAGGTTGCCTTCGACTGCGCGCGGCGGACGAGCACATTCTGATCGTGCGCGTTCCGCGAGCAACGAGGGCACCTGGCCGCTCCCTCCTCATCCTTCTGAGGCCGCGCGTTGCGCGAGCACAGAAGATCATCAGCCCCCAGCCCCTCCCCTGCTCCGGGAGCAAAGAACGCTCCTCACGCCCTTGCGCTCAACACCTCTTTGCTGACTGCAGCCTTCTTCACTGCCCCGCCTCTCACCCGATGCATCTTCTCACGCGAATGGTAGGGCACCAGTCCTTCCAGCACCATCGGCAGTCTGTCACAGGGCACATCTTCCATAATCTTGACCGCCAACTTGGGGTCGGGCCCCGAGCGACCTCCCACGTAGATATCGACTGCATCGACGACTTTCCCATCGATCTTGGCCTTCTTCCCCAAGAACCCGATATCCGCCACGAGATGATTGCCGCAGGCAGCAGGACAGCCGGACCAATGCATGGTGATCGGCTTGAGCGTGCTCCCCAGACGAGCCTCCAGCGCCTTCGCTGTTTCTACTGCCCGGCTCTTCGTTTCGATGACCGCGAGATTGCAGTAGTCGCTCCCGACACAACTGACCAGCCCCTTGTAGACTGGTGAGGGGTTATAAGCGAATTGCTTCACCAACGACTCTTGGTCGAGGTCGCCGATTTTCCGATCGGACACGTTCGGAACGATCAGGGCTTGCGCCGGGGAAATCCTAATCTCCCCCGTTCCATATTTCTCTGCCAAGGCTGCGATCTTGGACAGGTCATCGTGTTTGATACGGCCCACTAGGACTTTTAATCCCACATAGTTCATGCCCGGTTGTTTTTGCCGATAGATCCCGACATGGCTCTTCTCGACTGCTTTTCGCGCATCGATGCCGGCCTGCGACAATTTCTTGCCCATACGCGTTTCCACTTCCTCACGGAACCGGTCTTCGCCCCATTCCTCCAGCAGGAAGGCCAGTCGGACCTGCGTACGATTCTCCCTCGATCCATGGTCTCGAAAGATGTGAATGATCGCGCGGCACACGGCCAAGGCTTCGCCCTCAGTCACAAAGATGTCGAGCGGCGTCGCGATCCGATATCCGCCGGACCCGAGCTTGCCGCCGGCCAAGAGGTTGTACCCGAGACTCTTACCGTTGGCGCCGTCGTGATAGGCCGGCACAAGGGCCAGATCTTGGGTTTCCATGTGCACGCAGTTATCCGGGCAGCCTGTCACCGCTACGTTGAACTTCCGCGGCAGGTTCGAATAGGCCGGATTGCCCAGGATCTCTTCGTTGATGGCGCGCACGATAGGCGTCGCATCCGATAGTTCCTCAGGACTCAACCCAGCCACCGGACAGGTCATCACGCCTCGCACGTTGTCCATGCCGGTTTGGAGGGAGGTCAGCCCGACCTCATCCATCTTGGCAAAGACCACCGGTACATCTTCGATCCGGATCTGCCGAAGCTGTATCTGTTGCCGTGTCGTCAAGTCCAACACCCCGTTGCCGTAGGTCCCGGCGATCTCGGCCAGGGCCCGCAGTTGATACGAGCTGCTCTTGCCGCCCGGGATCCGCACCCGAATCATGAAAAAACCAGGCGTAGGGTTCCGCAGAAAGAGGCCATACCATTTGAGGCGCTGGACATCGTCCTCCGGGATCGATTCCCATCCCGTTTTGGCGTACTGAGCAATCATCTCCTTCACCGCCAACCCGTCGCGCTCCGTCTTGATGACCTCGATTTTATTCATGTTCCCTTCTCCAATGACACACGGTAATCGGCCCCGGTTCGTTCGAGCACCACGAGGCCGGCACGATTGAGCCGGTCGACAACTGAGAACACCGTGACCCAATCAAGCCCGGGCAACCGGGCCAGGTCTTCGAACGAACTTGCGCCGCATTCACGCAGCCGTTGTACCACACAATCTTCATTCGACATCACGGCACGATCAATAGAAGTCGCCATGGCTCCCTCCTCTCTTGTTGAATCCTGGATTCAGCAGGCCTCCCGTGCCGGAATGACACGCGGCAATTCCTTTGGCTCAATACAGGCGACGGTATAGGGACTCGCGAGCCAATACAGACCACCGACGAACAGCCCGCCGCCGACGATGTTTCCCAAGACGACATAGAACTGGTTGTACCAATAACCTGTCCAACTGACTGCGTCCCCATGGGGGAGAAACAACGCCATGCCGAGAAACGATTGATTGGCAACGCTATGTTCAAACCCGGTCCCGATAAACGCGAACAGACACCAGAAGATCAGCATGATCTTGGCCGCATCGTTCGTCGTCCTCCCGGAGGTCCAGACCGCCAGGCAGACGAGCCAGTTACACAAAAGACCCCGAAGGAACAGCTCCCACGCCGGCAGCGACATTTTCATAGCCGCCACATTTCCGATCAGGTCGGCCTGCGGGCCCTTGGACAGGACGCCCGATTGGACGACCAGCCAGGCCAGCACCAGCGAGCCGATGAGATTACCGACCCAGGACCATACGTTGAGCTGCGCCACTTGAGTCCAGGTGAGACTGCGCGACAGCCCGCCGATCACTCCGGTCATGTTATTCCCGGTGAACAATTCCGATCCGGCAAAGATCACCAATGTCAGGGCGATCCCGAAGGACAGACCCATCACCAGCTTGACCATCGGCGATCCGACCGCGGCCAGCGGCCCACCGAGGCTGAAAATCAACGCGATGCCGAATCCCACATAGACGCCTGCCAGGGCCGACAGTATGAGGTAGCGTGACAGCGAGACCTCCAGGAACCGATGTTTCTTCGCCGCCAACGATGCAATCCGCTCGTGATCCGTCGTATACATCGAGGCCTCCTTTATCATCACATTCAAAAAGCACAACGGCGTCCGTCTTCCCGCATAGGAGACGGACGCCGTTGTCCGCTTCGCATCTCGCTCTGTCGTTACGCGGCAGGAACGCCTTTGTTCCCGCACCAGACCCACTCTCGGATGGTCGCTAAAACGTCTTATACTCGAGCCACTTCCCGTTCAGCGTAATCTTGCACCGGGCCTCGCCCTGGCTGCCGGTCACCTTTTCCATGTCGAGCGTGAAGTCAATCGCGCTCATGATGCCGTCGCCGAACATCTCGTTGGCCTGTTCGCGCATCGAATCGCCATAGACCCCGATGATCTCCATCAAGCGATACTTGAACGGATCAGTCGTAATCGGGTAATCGGTGCGAACCGGGAATTTACTCAACGACGCGGTCAGGTCTGCATCGAGGCCCAACAAGTCGCCGACCTTCTTCGCCTCCTCAGCCGGCAACTTGTGTGTCCCCTGCAACACCGCTGCAACAAAGGTTGGATTTCTCCCGACCGCTTTGGCCACCTCAGCGATCGTTACCTTTTTCTCCATCCGCTTTGCTTTAATCGCGTCTTTCGCTTTCTTCACTTCCATCGCATATTCCTCCTTTGTTAATGCCTCTGGCACAGGCGCACTCCCGTTCCTTCAGAACCTCACGACGAGCGGAACGGCCTCCGACGATTCTCCTGGCACCGCCCCCTCACCCACCACTCCATGCGACGCATGACGGACGAGAAAATGAATCACATGGTTCCTGATCTTGTAGTAATGGGGATGTTCAATGACCGAATCTCTCGATCTGGGACGCGGGATCGTCACATCCACAATCTCCGCAATGCGCGATGATGGCCCGTTCGTCATGAGCATGATGCGGTCAGACAAGAGAATGGCCTCGTCCACATCGTGTGTGACCATGAATACCGTGTTGCGCGTGGCGTTCCACATCTGAACTAATTCCTCTTGAATGACTCCTCTGGTCAGCGCATCGATCTGAGCGAAGGGCTCATCGAGCAGCAACACCTTGGGCTCAATTGAAAAGGCCCTGGCGAGACCGACTCGCTGCTTCATGCCTCCTGATAAGGCGATCGGCCGCTTATCTTCAGCTCCCTTCAGTCCGACCAACGCAATGTACTTATGCACATGCGCCACCACCTGTCCGTGTTCCCAATCCGGGTAGGCCGACCGGACGGCCAGCGAGATGTTCTCGAACACCGTCATCCAGGGCATGAGAGCAAAATTCTGGAACACCACCATCCGGTCCAATCCAGGGCCGGACACCTCGCGCCCATTCAAGATCACGCCGCCTTCCGACAGGGTTTCCAACCCGGCGATGATGTTGAGCAAGGTGCTCTTGCCGCATCCCGAATGGCCGATCACGGTGACAAACTCGCCCTTGTCGACTTTCAAGGTCACGTCTTTGAAGATACACACGTCTCCACCTCCGGCATGACCGGGGAAAAACTTGCTCACATGATCGACAACGAGAAATGACATGGTTACTCCTGATAGGTTACGAGACCGGCAAGTTTATTGAATCCTGAATCCAGAATGACGCCGACGACCCCGACCACCAAAATCGCGAAAATGACCCCGGCAATGTCGAGATTGTTCCATTCGATCCAACTTAGGTAGCCGACGCCCAACTCACCCAGCAGCATCTCTGCCGGCACCACGGCCACCAATGCGCTCCCGAACGCGATTCTCAGACCGTTCACGATGGTCGGGGCTGCCCCTGGCAAAATCACCCGATAGAGCCGCTTGAACCAAGACAGCTGCAGAATCGCCGCGACGTGTAAATATTCCTTCTTGAGCGAACTTACTCCGAACGCCGTCGTCGCCAGAGTCGGCCAAACGGCTGCCATAAACACGACCAAGACGGCTGTCCATTTGGGGTCCTTGACCGTGTACAGCAGCAAGGGCATCCAGGCCAGCGGCGAGATCGGTTTTAAGACCTGAATGAACGGGTTGACGGCTCGGAACAGGACGCGGTTCAGCCCCAGGAGGACACCGAAGATGATCGCTACGACCGATGCCGCAAGGAACCCTCCCGCGAATCTCGAGACGGTGTAGAGAACCAGGTAGCCGATGCCGTGGTCGTTGGTTCCCTTGATGACGAAGGCCTCGCTCAATTCAGTTCTCGCTTTCTCCACCACTGCGAGAGGACCCGGCACACCCTTCATCTTCTCAGGGTTCCAGACGTAGCCTCCCGCTCCAGCTCGAACGATGTCTCCGTTGAACTCCATCATCTGTAGTTGTTCGTCCGTCTTGCCCTTCGCGTCAAAAGACGACCGCAGCGTCAGCAAATGCCACCCGCCGAGAAAAATCACGAGGATAAACACCGAAATCATCCACGGACTGCCATTTCCATTTGTTTTCATAGTTCCAGGCCTTTTCGACTATTACGCCATACTGTGGATTTTAAAGCTGCGAACATAGGCATCCGGTTGGGTTGCATCGAACTCCCGGCCCATGATCGTATGTTTGGCCATCACTCCCTGATGCGTTGGATAACCAAGCTCCTTGGCGATCCGATCGCAGTCGGCCGCTCGATACACTTGCTCGGCCACGGCGCTGTAATTGACCTCGCCCTTTAAATGACCCCACCGTTTCATTTGGGTCATGATCCAAATCGCCATCGAGTGCCAGGGAAAGGGATCGAAATCGATACGGCTCGGATCCTTCTTGATTGCGCCCAATCCGTCCGCGTAGGTTCCCGTCAGCACCTGTTCCAAGACCGTCACCGGCTGATTCAAATAATTCGTCGGTGCAATCGCCTCGGCAATCTCTTTCCGATGAGCCGGGTTCGACGCGTAGTGTGTGGCATCCACGATAGACCGGAAGAGCGCCAGAAACGTATTCGGGTACTGCGTGGCAAAGTCCTTGGAAATCGCGAAACCGCAACAGGGATGCTTATCCCAGATTTCCTTGGAGAGTTTGAAGATGAACCCTGCGTTTTCGTAGACCGCCCGTTGGTTGAAAGGATCGGGAGCCAGATATCCATCGACGTTGCCAGCTTTCAGATTGGCCACCATCTCCGGTGGCGGCACGACACGGATTTGCACATCTTTGTCAGGATGCACGCCACCTTCCGCCAAGAAATAGCGCAGAAGATAGTTATGCATCGAATAGTCGAACGGCACACAGAACCGAAACCCCTTCATGTCGGCGGCAGTTTTGACGCCCTTGTGCTTGTTATGCAGCGTGATCGCTTGGCCGTTAATATTCTCCACCGCCGGCATGTAAAACGGCACGGGGACGGAACCGGCCCCCAGGGTGATCGCCAGTGGCATGGGCGACAACATATGCGCCGCGTCGACATCTTTGTTGATGGCCCAATCCCGCACCATGGCCCAGCCGGCTGCACGTTTGACCTTGGCATTCAGGCCATGCTTGCTATAGAACCCCAGCGGCTCCGCCATGATAATCGGCGTGGCACAGGTAATGGGAATAAAGCCGATACTGAGGTCTGTCTTTTCCGGCTTCCCGACCGGATCGGCCGCGAATGCGGCGAACTCTTTCAACGGGAGTAATTCAGCGACAAGCGCCGTTAGCGCTGCGGCTCCCATGGATGCGAGAAACCTCCGGCGTGATGGAACGGCAGCTTGGATAACAGCCGACACCACAGCTTGCTCGACGTTGCGCTCAAAATACTCCTCGGAGGATTCGGCTTTCACGACAGCTTTTGGATTCGCTGTCATCGTCCGCTTACTGGCCCCATCTCCTTCGCTCATGACCGCCTCCTTCTGTGTGTTTCGGCAACTGTTTGTTTACCGAGTCCCAAGATCCGATCACTGAACATGCTGAAAATAAAAAGCGTCCGCCTCCCAGTCGTGAGAGACGGACGCCATTGTCCGCATTGATAGGTCGGCACCGGCCTATCCACTGTGTACGTTGGCACCGATCTCCGACGACCTGTGCCGAAAACAAAACGGCGTCCGCCACTCTTTCCAGAATGACGGACGCCGTTGTCCGTTTGCCGTATGTCGAGAGCCTTACCGAGGCGCCGTTGCCTCGACTCCGCTCATAGGGAGATATGTACCATGCCTCCCCGACCAGGTCAACCCATACCTAAGATGGGTCCTGTACTCTAGACGTCGTAATAGAGGTAGAACTCATACGGATGCGGACGCAACCGCATGGTATCGACTTCCTTGGTCCGCTTGTACCCGATCCAGGCTTCGATCAGGTCCTTGCTGAAGACCCCGCCTTTGAGCAGGAACTCATGGTCCTTCTCAAGGTTGTTCAACGCTTCGTCGAGGCTGCCCGGCATGGTTCGAATCTTCGCCGCTGCCTTCGCCTCGAGATCGTAGAGATCCTGCTCAGCCGGTTCACCGGGGTTGATCTTGTTCTGGATACCGTCCAACCCGGCCATGAGCATGGCGGAGAAGGCGAGATAGGGATTCGCGGCCGGGTCTGGGAACCGCACCTCGATCCGCTTCGCCTTGGGGCTCGGTGAATACATGGGAATCCGGATGCCGGCCGACCGATTCCGGCTGGAATAGGCCAACAACACCGGAGCTTCGAACCCTGGCGTCAAGCGCTTGTAGGAGTTCGTCGTGGGATTGGTAAAGGCCGCCAGCGCCGGCGCATGTTTCAGAATGCCGCCGATGTAATGCAGGCACATCTGCGACACGCCCGCATATTCCTTCCCGGCGAACAGGGGCTTGCCGTCCTTCCAGATGCTCTGGTGGCTATGCATGCCCGATCCGTTATCGCCGAAAATCGGCTTCGGCATGAAGGTCGCAGTCTTGCCATGTCGGCGAGCCACGTTCTTGACGATGTACTTGTACATCATCATTTTGTCTGCTGTCCTGACCAGCGAGTCGAAGCGGATATCGATTTCCGCCTGACCGGCCGTGGCGACTTCGTGGTGATGCTTCTCGATCTGGATACCGGCTTTCTCCATCTCCAGAATCATCTCGCTGCGGATGTCCTGTTGCGTATCGGTCGGAGCGACGGGGAAATAGCCTTCCTTCTGGCGGATTTTGCCGCCCAGGTTGTGGCCTTCCTGCCCCATGTTCCACACGCCTTCTTCGGAGTCGATGAAGTAGTAACCGCTGTGACCATTCTGATCGTACCGGGCTTGATCGAAAATGAAGAACTCGGCCTCGGGACCCCAGTAGGAGGTATCGCCGATCTTCGTGCTCTGGAGGTATTTCTCCGCCTTCTGGGCGACATAGCGCGGATCGCGATCGTAGGTCTCGCGCGTGATCGGATCGACCACGTTGCCGATGAGGCTCAGCGTCGGGACCGCACAGAACGGATCGAGACAAGCCGTCGACGGATCCGGCACGACCAACATGTCGCTGTTGTTGATGGCCTTCCAGCCGCGAATGGAGGAGCCGTCCAGTCCGGACCCGTCCTTGAAGAGGTCCTCCGTCAATTCATTCGTCGGGATACTGAAATGCTGCCAGGTCCCGATGAGATCGACAAACTTCAAGTCGACGATCTGGACTTTATGTTTCTTCACATACTCCAACACTTCACGTACGTTCATCCCCTTCTCCTTTCAAATGACCCCTGAATGAGACTGCGCCGCCTCTGCTAGGCCGCTTTCGCCTCGAGAAAATTCTCGATGGCCGTTTCGACTCCCGTTCGTAACCGCTCCAATTGCCCGTGGTCCTCCAGCTTCTTCCCCTGCTGATCGGCGACGTAGAACACGTCGGCCACCTGATCCAGGCGCGTCGAGATGCGCGCGGCATGGATGGATAACCCAAGCTGAAAAATGGTGTTCGTGATCACATACAATAAACCCTGGCGGTCATCGGCAAAGACATCGATGATCGTATAGGCGTCCGACGTTTCATTGTCGACCCGCACCTCCGTCGCTTCAGGAGCTTTCGGCAGCGATCGCGTCAGCTTCAACCGCGCGCCCCGTCGCAGCACATCATCGACATGCTCCCACCCCTTGAGGACCGACGCGATCCGGTCGCCCACCGTCCGGAGCCGCTCGGCCGGAGGTGCGCCCTGATAGTCCGGATCCATCACCTGGAACGTATCGACCACAATCCCGTCGGCTCTGGTAAGAATCTGCGCATCGAGAATCTGCACCCCGCTGCCTGCCATGACACCGGCGATCTTCGAGAACATGCCCGGCGTCACGTCATTGTGGGCCACGACGGTATATTCGCAGGTCCCCAGTTCCCCGTTGAACTCCGTCTCCACCAGCACTTCACCGACATGCAATCGCCGCACGGCCGCCAAATGCGCTGCCATACGAGACGATACCGTGCCGTAGATATAGCGCTCGGGGAATTGGCTCAGTTGCTGTTCGACCCAGGCCAATGTTCCATCGGATTGTCCTGCCATGAGCGGATGCCGGCTCACCTCTTCGGCAATCTGGCGAACCCGTTCTGGCGCCCCGACGCCGTTCCGCTCTCCGGACACCTCCGACATCGTGCGCTGGTAGAGTTCGATCAGCAGCGATTCTTTCCACTTGGTCAAGACACCGGGACCGACGGCCGCGATATCCGCGGCCGTGAGCACCAAGAGCTTCTTCAAGACTTCGGGCGTCCCGACTTCGCGGGCAAAGGGCAGCACCACCTTCACGTCGTTCGGGTCTCGTCGAAACGCCGTGTGAGCCATGAGCAAATGTTTCTGCACGAGGAATGCAAGGGTGCGCTTGTCCTGCTCGTCGAATCCAAGCCGAACCGCTGCCTCTTCAACCAATCGCTTCCCCGCTTCACTGTGATCTTCTTCCTGGCCCTTGCCCAGATCATGGAACAACACGGCGAGATGGAGCAGATCTTTTCGCTTAATACTGCGATAGACGTCCCCCATCACCCCCTGATCCTGTGCCAAGTCTTCCGCCCGCGTCACCGCAAGCAAACTGTGCTCGTCGACCGTATACTTATGGTACTGATTGAACTGCATGAGGCCACGCACGCGTTTCATCGAGGGAACCAATTTCTCCAGCACCGAGGCCCGATGCATGGCCTCCAGCGTCTTGGCGGTGCCAGGCCCCGAGAGAATCGCGAGAAAGGTGCGATTGACCTCCGGCGTCCGATAGGCCTCCGCCGAGACCGTATCGACATGGCGGTGGATGTCTTCGAGTAATGGCGGCACGATGGTCAGCCGCCGCGCTCGCGCGACATCGAACAGGCGGAGGAGCAACGCCGGGCTTTCCAATACCTTGGCGCGATATTCATCCGCAACCGTCAACACCCCGCCCCGGACTACGAAGTATTCATCGACGCGGGGCGCCGGCAAGAACCGCGCGATTCTGCGCCAAAACGGCACGCTCCGACAACGCTCGACAAACCGCATACAACTTTCATGCAAGCCCGTCGTGTGCCGGTAATACTGCTGCATGAACTGTTCGACGGCCAACAAATGCGGCTGGTCCTGAAATCCGAAATGTTGGGCCAGCCAGATCTGCTCATCGAACGACAAAATCTCCTGGGCCGTGCCGGCATGGACATGGAGGAGCGCCCGGACTCGCCACAAGAAATCCCGTGCCTCTGTGAGGGCGATGGAATCGGCCCTGGACAGGATGCCGCGATCGGAGAGTTCACGGATCGTCGGCGCCTGATACCGGGCCATACCGGCCCATTGCAACAGGTGCAAGTCGCGAAGACCACCGGTGCTTTTCTTGACATTCGGCTCAAGCAAATATACCGTCTCGCCGAACTTCTGGTACTCCCGCCGGCGCTCATCCAGTTTCTGATCCAAGTAGGTATCCGGGTTCTTGACCACGACCTTCCGCATATACCGGCTGTGAAACTGCTCGAATAACTCGGGGCTTCCCGCAAGAAACCGGGACTCCATCATCGAGGTCTTCACGGTCGCATCGGCCTCCGCCAGCTCGATGCAGTCGGCAATCGTCCGTACGCTATGTCCGACCTGAAATCCAGAGTCCCACAAGGGATGCAAGACCGCACGCACCAGCATCTCGACCTGTGACTTCGCCTCGGGGAGGAACAGAAACATGAGATCGACATCCGAATGGGGCGCCAACTCACGGCGGCCGTATCCACCCAAGGCGATGACGCAACATTGGCGAAGACCCGCGTTCGCTAACGCATCACCGCCATGCCGGATCGCCTCGCGATAACGCCCGAGGATCAACCCATCGACGAGCTCGGTCATGGCGGCGAGGGTCTCGGCGCCCGATGCGCCACCCATGACACGCTGACCGATGATACGGCGCTGCTCGGCCAGAAAGAGGCCAAGCTGCGCCGCATCGCCATCCCGCACAGTCAGGTCGACCACGTCTTGTTTGGCACTCATCGTCACAGAGCCGTTTCTCCAGTTTCACCCGTCCTGATACGCACCGCGGCCACCAAGTCGCGCACGAAAATTTTGCCGTCCCCGATGCTGCCGGTCTTGGCTGCCCGGGTAATCGTCTCGATGACCCGCGGCATCTGTGCGTCCGTGACGGCCACCTCAATCTTTACCTTCGGCACGAACTCGATCGTATATTCCTGACCACGGTAGGTTTCCTTGTGCCCCTTCTGGCGGCCGAATCCTTTGACTTCCGTGACCGTCATACCCTGCACACCCATTTCGAGCAAGGCATCCTTCACTTCATCCAACTTGAACGGCTTCACGATGGCTTCAATCATTTTCATGTCGCTGCCTCCTTACCTGGCTGACCCGAGGACGCTGATCATTCATCGTCGCGAGGATCGCCGGCATGATTGCATGGTCAATAGTGTCATGGTCTGTTTATGAATAGGCCCGCTCGTTGTGTTGACTGAGGTCCAACCCCGTCGATTCGTCTTCCGGGGCGACCCGCAGCCCAACTGCTGCATCAACGACCTTCAAGATAACCCAGGTCCCGATCACGGAAAACAGCGCCACCGCCGCGACCATGATCGCCTGAATCCCAAGTTGCCCTGCATTTCCGAACAAGAGCCCGTCTGCCCCGGCGGCATTGATGGCCTTGGAGGCGAAGACCCCCGTCGCGAGGATGCCGAAGACGCCGCCCACACCGTGGATTCCCACGACATCGAGCGAGTCATCATAGCCCATCCTCCCCTTCCACACAACGGCGAAATAGCACAGAATCCCAGCAAAAACACCAATTATGATCGCGGAGAACGGTCCGATATACCCGGAGGCCGGGGTCACGGTGGCCAGACCGGCTACCGCGCCACTGGCCAGACCAAGGACGGTGGGTTTCCCGCGATGCGCCCACTCGACCCCCATCCAGACCAACGCCGCTGCGGCCGCTGCCGCATGGGTCGCCAAGAAGGTACTCGCGGCCAGCCCATTCGCACCCAACGCACTGCCTGCGTTGAATCCGAACCAGCCAAACCACAAAAGACCGGTCCCCAACAACGTGAACGGCAGGTTATGCGGAGCCATGTAATCGGCTCCATGCCCCTTCCGTTTGCCTAGCACGATGGCACAGACCAAGGCACTCACACCGGAGCTGATATGCACCACCGCGCCTCCGGCGAAATCTAACGCGCCCATCTTCCCCAACCATCCGCCTCCCCAGATCCAATGGGCCACCGGCGTATAAATCACCAGGGACCACAAGGCCGCGAACAGCAGCAGCGCGGAAAACTTCATCCGCTCAGCCACCGCCCCCGTAATCAAGGCCGGCGTAATGGCCGCAAACATGAGCTGGAATAACATGAACACTTGGTGAGGAATCGTAGGGCCATACACTGGATGGGGCTCGCTCCCCACCCCGCTCAACCCGATCCATTCAAGGCCCCCGATGAGACCGCCCTTGTCGGGGCCGAACGCCAGGCTATAGCCGACAAGAATCCAGAGGAGGCTGACCAGACAGAGAATGACGATGCTCTGCATGATCGTCCCCAGGACGTTTTTGCCCCGGACAAGTCCTCCGTAGAACAGCGCTAAGCCCGGCATCGTCATCGCCAGCACCAGCGCCGTGGAGGTGAGGACCCAGGCCGTGTCCCCCGTATCGATCTTCAGCACAGGAATTGCGGCGACGGCTTGAGCCGATGCGGCCGCTGTATCCTGCGCCGCGACTGACCCTGTGAAGACCGCCAAGGTTCCCAGCATCACGACCGCGATAGTCAGGCCTATGACACTGAGCGCCCCTTGGCGCCTACGCTTGCGACTGTCGATTCGTGCAGGGTCAATCACCATCGTCCTCCTTGCCTTCGGTCACCCGTTGCCTTACGAATAGGCCCGTTCATCATGTTGACTGAGATCGAGGCCCTTTCGCTCATCTTCTTCACTCACACGCAACCCGATCACTCCATCGACCAACTTCAGAATCACAAAGGTCCCGACAAACGCAAACACGACCGAGACCAGGACGGCCATCGCCTGGATGCCCAACTGTGCCGGATTGCCATAAAACAGACCGTCTGCGCCTGCGGCATTGATCGCCTTCGACGCGAAGAGGCCGGTTGCCAGCGCACCCCAGATACCTCCGACTCCATGAATGCCGACCACATCGAGGGCGTCATCATAGCCCAACTTGGTCTTCCACAACACCGCTAAATAACAGAGGACTCCCGCCACTAGCCCGATCACAATCGACGCCACTGGGCCGACGAATCCGGAGGCCGGCGTGATCGCCACCAACCCCGCAACGGCACCACTCGCGGCGCCCAACACCGTCGGTTTGCCTCGATACATCCACTCCACGATCATCCAGGCCAAGGCCGCGGCGGCGGCTGCCGTATTGGTGACGACAAAGGCACTGACCGCTAGCGCCCCGGAAGCGACGGCGCTGCCAGAGTTAAACCCGAACCACCCGAACCAGAGCAAGGAAGCACCCAAGACCGTCATCGGCAAATTATGCGGGACCATATGTTCCCTGCCGTAACCCAACCGCTTCCTCAACACGATGGCACAGGCCAAGGCAGCGGCACCGGAACTAATGTGGACAACCGTTCCACCGGCGAAGTCCAGGGCTCCAAGGTTTCGGACCCAGCCCCCGACCGCCCACACCCAATGGGCCAAGGGATCGTAGATGAAGGTTGCCCAAAGCAGGGTAAACACCAGAAAGGCGCTGAACTTCATCCGTTCCGCCACCGCCCCCGTGATGAGCGCGGGCGTGATGACCGCAAACATCATCTGAAAAATCATGAAGGCTTGATGCGGAATCGTCGCCGCATAATCGGCATTCGGCTCCAAGCCAACCCCATTAAGTCCGATCCATTCGAGCCCCCCGATCAGGTGCCCCTTATCCGGCCCGAAGGCCAAACTGTAGCCCCACAAGACCCACTGGATGCTGATCAGACAGAGAATCACAAAACTCTGCATGATCGTCCCCAGCGCATTTTTCGAACGCACCATGCCTCCATAGAACAGCGCAAGGCCCGGCGCCGTCATCGCGAGCACCAGCGCCGTGGAGACCAAGACCCAGGTGGTGTCTCCGGTGTCGATCTTCGGTGCAGCTGGCACGGCCGCCGCTTCCGGAGCTGCGACAACCGGGGCTGCGGGAGCTGGTGCCCCCGCGTCTTGTGCATAGAGACCCGTCGTCCCCACCAAGATGGCGCAGGCTAGGACGGGAAGCATCGATGTCATGATACGAAGATATCGGTTCATGATGAGGTCCTTTCCTCTCCTGTTCAGAACAGGTAAATGACTTGGAATGACAGGGTTTCTTGGTTGTTGACAGGCCGGCTGCCGTACAAGAAGACGTTCTTATCTGATTTGTCGTACCGGAACTCGGTCCGCGTGATCAGAGACGGAAAGGGCTTGTATTGCAATGTGAAGGTATTCTCCCAGAGGGTTTGGGGAATCCCACCGGCTCCCGCCGTGATCACGCCAGCACCCGAACTGCCGCTGGCACAGGTATTGGCACCTCCAGCGAAATTCACACCGCCCGTACAGGTCCGGGCGCCCCCGGCATCTTCGAAGATCTCTCCACGGAATCTGGCGCTCCATTGATCGGTGAAATCATGGATTAAGTAGCCAGCAAATCCGTTCCAACGGGCATTCTTCGCGCCCTTGACCGTGCTGGCATTGCCCTCATTGCCGTAATAGGGTTCCAGGATCACGGTATCCTTGTCGGTGGGCTTCAACGTGATGATCGACCCCACCACCGTCCGCTTAGCCGTCGGATCGGCCTGGGTGGTGAAGGCAGCCGCCCCTTGGCTGTTCGATTGCTCCGCGCCATAGGACCCGTAGAAGCTCACGCCGATCTTCTCGTGGGGGGTAAGGGCCACCAACCATTCAAACGATTTCCCCTTGTTGTTGTCGTCGATGTTGTCCCAGCCGTTGATCACGCCGATCGACGCGGTCACGAGCGGATTGAAGGTATACGTCATGCGCACGCCCGTCGTCGTAAAGGCTTGGCCCAAGCCGAACATGAAGCTGCGCGAGAAGTTCGGGTTTTCATAACTGTTGATCACTTCATAGCCGATCAAGGTGTTGATCTTGCCAGCTTGAATTTTCAGCCCATTGCCGACCGGGAGGATGTACTCGGCATAGAGTTCTTGGAAATCCATCTCGTTGTTGCTGGTGCCCGGTTGAAAGTTGGTCCGGGCCCTGGTGACTCGGGCATCGGACCCGAAATTCAGCCGCGCGCGAAAACCGGCCCGATCCATGCCGCTGCCGGCGGCATCGGCCGGCCGCTCCAGCATGAGCTGGGCCAGGTGCGGCATGAAGCCGTTGGCATTCGTGTCGAAGATATGCAGTTGATTGAGGTTGGTGTTCGGATTGTTGAAGTTCTGCGTATAAGCCACATCCAGAAACCCAGAGGCCTTGAACCCCAGAGTCTTCCACAACGACGGCGCATCCGACTTCTTCTCCAACGCCTCCAACCGCTCTTGCACGGTCGGCGCAGGCGTCGGTGGAGCCACTTGAGCCAAGGCAGCCTGGCTACCCAGCAGCGAAACCAACGCGCAGATTCCTATCCCGATAAGACTGCGTACTGACATAATGACGGCCTCCCTCGTCCGATTGGTGATGTTGTGACTCACAAACCTTCTCTCGTTCACCTCGACGACGTTGTCGCCACGCACGCCATTGTGCGCAACCTCCAGCCCCTCCAAGCCCATTCGATTTTCAGCTCCACATTGATTCCCACCAGCCAATACATACATCTCGCTTCTCATGTTCCTCGCCACTCAGACTGCTCGAATGCGGTCAAAAAAAAACGCCCTCTAGCCCGTTTGGGCCGGAGGACGCCATTGTCCATGCCGTACTATCTTGAGGCCGGTGGGAAACGCCGTTGTTCCCCTGTCCGATGGGGACTCTTGTAACATGCTCCCGGAAAATCTGTCAACGCCTTTGCGCGCCCTATACGAAAGAGGGGAATGGCACATCTCACGAGACTGGCACCCTCAGTGAACGACCGCACGACCTCTCCATCCTGGCGGTGATCTGCCATCTATGCTAGATTTGCCGCACCTATGGCTCTCTTATTCCTCTCTTCGACATTTAGTCGCCTTCGCAAGGCATTGTTATTACTCGCGCTAGCCTGCTTAAGCGGCACAGCCTGTAGCGCAACCGGCCAGACAGGTCGAGTTCTTTCTGAAGATCCCCGAGGAACCGTATCCCTTCAGGCCCTATCTGACCGGTCGATTCAGGCCAGTCACCCGATCCACATGGAACCAGCCCTCATCGCCCGAGTCTTGAGCGGGATGCGGGTCCAGGAACAGCAGAGAGGACTCCAAGACCTACTGGCAGGATCAGCTTCTCCTGTCCCGGTTTTTTCGCCGGAAGAAGTTCAGTTCCTCACTCCCAGAATTGCCAAAGCCCTGACGACCGCGGGAACGGGAGAGGCTGTGTCATTTCAGGTCACTAGTCCTCGCCAAGGCACGGGGCGCTTGGAGCACTCCGTTACAGAGACTACAGCCGGCTCCCTCTACGCCTATGGGCTCTCGCTGTATGTCACACTCTCGCAATACCGATATGCACCGGGCCAGCCTCACACCAACGACCCAGCCCACCGGCGCCTACCAGATCCCTCTGGCCTCTCGAACCGAACCCTGCTCTTCACACCGAGCGCGGCCCAACGGTCCGATAGTTTTCACTATCCGGCAGGGGGAAGCTCCACCGACAGGTTTCTCGCCATCGATTATCAGCTGCTTCAGCATGCATCGCCATCGATAGCAGCCATTGAGCAGGCTTTGCCCTTGGTCCAACAAGAGGCTACGTCGAATCGAGAGCCCCTCGCAGGAGCCAAACGATCCGAGAACCAGTCAGAATCGCTTGCTCAACGCGAAGCAGAAATCCATACGTTGAAGGATCTCGTCATCAAGAAAGACTTGGAGTTGGAAGTTCTCAGGAAGGAACTGCAATCGGTTCGGAAACAACTCGACAGCCAAACGGCCAAGCCCGACAGCCAGAAGCGAAAACCCGCGCTCCCCTCAAAACCACAGCAAACAGCCCCGTAACCAGCATATCGCGGCCTATCGATTACGATAGCCGTTCGTAATCGGCATCCGCCGGTCCTTACCCAAGGCCCGGTGCGTAATTTTGATGCCGATCGGCGCCTGCCGGCGCTTGTACTCGCTGCCATCGACCATCGCCATCACCCGTGCCACCGTCGCGCGGTCGTACCCTGCGACGACGATTTCTTCGAGGGACCGGTCTTCTTCCACATAGGCCTGAAGAATGGGATCGAGGACCTCATAAGGCGGCAACGAATCTTCATCCTTCTGATCGGGCCTCAATTCGGCGGTCGGGGACCGGCTTAACGTCCGTTTGGGAATGACCGGGGCCGAGCCTCTGAGATTGCGAAGCCGCGCCAAATCATACACCATCGTCTTGGGAACATCTTTGATCACGGCAAATCCGCCGGCCATATCGCCGTACAACGTGGCATACCCGACACTCATCTCGCTCTTGTTGCCCGTGGTGAGCACCAGATGGCCGAACTTATTGGAGAAGGCCATGAGGAGATTGCCCCGAATGCGGGCTTGGAGATTCTCCTCCGTCGTATCGGGTGCCCGCCCCTCAAACGTCTTCACAAGCGCATCCCGGTATGTATCGAACAGCTTCGTGATGGGGAGAGTCCGGACAGAGATCCCGAGTCGTGCCCCCAGCTCTGCGACATCTTCATAACTATCTTGTGACGTATAGGGCGACGGCATGAATAGACCCCAGACGTTCTCGGCGCCGAGCGCATCCACGGCAAGCACGGCGGTCAACGCCGAGTCCACTCCCCCGCTCAAGCCGATCACAGCTCGGGCAAATCCATTCTTCCTCACGTAATCTCGCACCCCCAACGTGAGTGCCAGGTAGACCTCCTCCAGCGGATCCATGGCTGCTACCATATCGGGAACTGCACGCACCCGAGTCTTTGAAAGGATAGGAAGCGCGGCGTTGCACATCTCCACCGCAGCGGCCACCTGTTTCGGCAAAACTTTTTTCCTCCCCTGAGTGCGCCGCTCTCGCGCGACCGCCTCCATGTTGAGGTCAGCAACGATCAAGTCTTCTTCAAACGCTTTCCCCCGCGCGATGACCTCGCCCCGGTGATCGAGGATCACACTATTCCCGTCAAACACCAGTTCATCTTGCCCGCCAACGATATTGGTATAGGTGAGCACCACCCCGTTTTCCCGCGCGCGGGTTGCCAGCATCTGCTCGCGTATCCGGCTCTTGCCCAAATGAAACGGCGACGCATTGATATTCACGATCACTTCGGCGCCCGCCGCCGCCTGGAAACGAGTGGGCCCTTCCGGCAACCAGACATCTTCGCAAATATTGACCCCGACCACCGTGCCGCGCAGGCGAATGAGCGGAAGCCGCCTGCCAGGATAGAAATACCGGCTCTCGTCGAACACCCCGTAGTTCGGCAAGTACCACTTACAATAGGTCGTGACGAGTGTCTGATCGGCAATGACCGCCGCCGCATTGTAGAGCTCGTGAGCACCGGCCGGTACGACCGACGAGCGAGCTGGCTTTGGATCGGGGCCATCGCTCTGGCTGACGTAGCCCACCACTGCGGCAAGGCCCCGGCAATGACGGACTATTTCTTGAAGCGCACGGCGATTGTCCGCAATAAAACGTGGTTTCAATAAAAGATCTTCTGGTGGGTAGCCGGTGATCGCCAGCTCCGGGAAGGCCACCAAATCGGCCTTCGCCTTCCTCGCCTCGCGCAACCAGCCAGTAATCCGGCGGACATTCCCGTCCAGATCCCCGACCGTCGGATTCATCTGCACCATGGCGATTCGAAACGTTCGCATAGCGACCACCAACGACATTTCACAGTTACAGCAACATGCGAGGGCAACACTGCGGGATTAGCGTGCCCGGATTAGGCGGGTGAGAAAGACAGACGTTTCAACATCCTGTTAGCCCCGCTGCCTATCCACCCGTCCGTCGATTTCCCCAGCCAGCAACACGGCCTCGGCGATCTCGCGCATCGACTTCCGCAGATCCATACTTTGCCGCTGAATGAGTTTGAAAGCCTCTTCTTCGGTCAGCTTCTTCGAGCGCATCAGGTAGCCCTTAGCCCGCTCCATCAGCTTTCGAACCGCCAGCGCTTCCTGCATCTCAAAAGACTTCTCAATCAGGGTCGTATGCTCGATGGCGATGGCGGCTTGATTGGCGATAGCCTGGAGCAGCTTCACCTCTTCACTGGTAAACACGTGCGGGACAGACGTATAGCTATTGATCACACCCACCGCCTTCTCCCGCACCATCATGGGCACCGAGACCATGGAGCATAACCCTTCTTTCTTGGCCATGTCCGGGTACATATAGTCCTGCTCTTTGGTGACATCAGCCACGATAATCGGCCGACGGTCTTTCACCGCACGACCGCTGATGCTCTGGCCGACCTTGAGGTTCGGCTTGCGGCGATATTGCTCGCTGAGGCTTTGTGTCGCCTCGATCCGCAGCTCTCCGCTGGTTTCGTCCAATAACATGATCGAGCAGATCTTGGAACTCATCATTTGGGCGGTCATGGTCACCAGGAGCTGCAACACGTCTTCGATCAATCGATTGGAAGCCACCGTTTCGGAGACCAGCGACAAGGTTTCCACTTGAAGGGCTTTGCGTTTCATCTGATCGTAGAGTCGCGCGTTCTCGATAGCGCCGCCGACCTGATTCGCGATGGTCGAGAGCAGCGCGATCTCATCAGGCCGATAGCGTTTCGGCCGCTTATGTTGGACATTGATCACACCGACCACTTCCTTCTTCGCCATGATCGGCACGGAGACGAAGGCTTGATGGCGGTCTTCCGGAAGGTTGTGGAAAAATTTAAACCGCGAGTCGTCGCTTGCGTTGCTCGGAATCACGACGCGCGTTCGTTCCTGGGCGACCCACCCGGTGATACCCTCTCCCAACCCGATCGTAATCCGCCCAATCAATTTCGGGTGAGGGTTTTTCGAGGCTCTCAGAATGAGCTCATCCTGGCCATCTGACAGGAGATACAGGAGGCAGGCGTCGGCCTTGGTGACTTCGACGACCACTTCGACGATATGCTTGAGAACTGCTTCGAGGTCTAGTTGGTTGCTGATCGAGTCGGAAATACGGTGGAGCACATCGACTTCGCGTGTCTTTTCCCGCAACGACTGTTGGAGCTGGGCCACGGATGGAGTGCGTGCGGTCGTCATGATGGATCTACCTTCGCGTTGAAGATTTTCGGCGAGCGGAGCCCTTGCCTGACTGGCGACCACTCGTTAGTCGGCTCCCACGACCATGCTTCGCGTGAAACCACTCGGCGCAGACCTGCTGCTCAATCGGACGAATGACCACCTCGCCAATCCGCATCGGCCATACCCCGATGACTTGCCCTCCAATCACTTTCTTGTCATGTTGCATGGCGCTCCAGATGGACTTGAAGGAGGTCTCTCTCACCTGTTCGGACAAACCGGCCCGCTGCACGAGACTCCTAATCCGTTCAACCACCTCATCCCCGCACAAGCCCATATGACGAGCCAGATCTGCCTCCTGCACCAACCCGACCCCAACCGCTTCACCATGAATCAATCCACGATAGCCACCAAGTGACTCCAGTGCATGCCCAATCGTGTGGCCATAATTGAGAATGCGCCGGCGATCCGATTCTCGCTCGTCTGCTGCGACTACCTGCGCTTTGATCTCGCACGATCGTGTAATGACACGGATAACAGGCGCTGCTTTCAGCTTCAACAATGCGGGGATTTCATGTTCCAGAAACGAGAAGAACTCTTCATCGGCGATAATGCCGTATTTGATGACTTCCGCTAGGCCAGCGACCCATTCGCGGCGAGGCAAGGTACGCAATGTGAGTGGATCGATCAGGACGGCCCGTGGTTGGTAAAAGGCCCCGATGAGATTTTTACCCAATCGGTGGTCCACGCCAGTCTTACCCCCGACACTGGAATCGACTTGCGCCACAAGCGTCGTCGGCACCTGGAGGAACGGGATTCCTCGTTGATAAATCGCGGCAGCAAATCCGGTGATATCACCGACGACCCCACCGCCGAGTGCCAGCAGCAGAGACTGACGTTCAAATTTGTGTTTGGCTAATACATCGAGGATCTTGCTGATTGTCCCAAGCGTTTTAGTCGGCTCTCCAGGCGATAAGATAATCGGAGTGGGATCGTACCCGGCCTTGCGAAGCGAACGGAGCGTCCCTTGAAGATAATGGCTTGCGACATGCCGATCTGTCACAACCCCTATCTTTGGAGAAGTTGTAAAGCCCCTGATCCTGTTACCAACCGTGGCCAATAGCCCTGGCTGGAGCACAATGTCATAACTCCGCTCCCCCAAGACCACGGGTACGATCTGTTCTGCTACCTTAGGCATGCTCTAGGCATTCTCCCCTACCTCAACATACAAGCCCCCGGTCCAATCCCTTTAAAATGAACGGACGTGGACTCAATGCACATTTCAACTGCAGGAATGATGAACTGCGAGGGCTGAATTCTGAGGGATGGTATCACAATGGCATGGAAACTAGAAGATTGCCAACGGCTTTGGCAATCAGGAATGATCGGTGGGTTGAAATAGATCGCTTAGGAAATGAGGAAACAAACCAGGGAGAAGCCCTGCAGCCGACATTCGATCATGCCGGTGCAGGGCAAGGGATTTGCGTTTAGCTCTTCACAATGCTGGGCGTTAAGAAAATGAGCAGTTCCTGCTTGGCGACAGACTCGGTTTTCTGCTTGAAAAGCCATCCCAGCAAAGGAATGCGGGAGAGATATGGAATTCCGGCCACACTGTTGTTCTGCGAGTCGATAAAGACTCCGCCGATCACCATGGTCTCGCCATCGCGGATATTGACCAGGGTATTGGCTTCCCGGCGGTCGATACTCGGACCGGCCGGATTGCTTCGCGCGCCAACGGCATTTCTGGTTGCACGAACTTTTAGCTGAATGGTCTTGCCCGATTCCTTCGGATCGCGAGACGTAATCTGAGGAGTCACGTTCAGTTCCAAATTCGCATCCACAAAAGTTGTCTGAGTCCCCTGGAGAGAGGTCGTCTGAAACGGGATCGATTCTCCCTGTGAAATCTTGGCCTCTCGCTTGTCCAAGGTCGTGATCTTCGGCGAAGCGATGACCTTACTCAAACCGAGCAACTCACCTGCCGACAACCGCATGTCCAACTTTGCGCCATCTGTTCTTCCAATCGTAAACCCAACACCAGGAGTTGCCACCAACCCGCCAACTGTCGCGGGAAGATTGACCAGAAAGTCAGATGTTTGATTCCCAAATGACCCGACGTTACCTGTCTTGAAATTGGCCACCCCACCGCCCCCAAGCTGGTTCACATTCTGCACGCCCCACTGAACACCCAGCGAACGGGAATAGGTCGTATCAGCCTGCACGATTCTGGCTTCGATTTGGACTTGAGGCACTTCGAGGTCAAGGCCATCGACCAACTGCTTCATCACCCCGATCTTACTTTCAGTATCCCGAACGATTAAGGCATTCGTTCCCTGACTAGTTTGCATCAACCCCCGTGGACTTAAATACGATCGAAGAGCTGTCATGATTTCTGAAGCCTGGAGGTTCCTAATGTAAAACACCCTGTCGACCAGATCTTCAGCTTTCGTCTTGGCATCCTTGGCCTGCGATTCCTCATTTTGCTGTTTCGCAATATTCGACAAAGAATCGATCCAGAGAATATTACCCTGCCGGATCTTGCCTAACCCATTCATCTTCAAAATCATATCGAGCGCCTGATCCCATGGCACACTCACGAGTTTCATCGTGACCTTGCTCTTGACCCCTTCACCAACCACCATATTAAAGCCGCTCACTTCGGCAATGAGGCGCAGCACATTACTGATATCCGCCTGCTGGAAGTCGAGTGAGATGCGCCGGCCGACGTAGCGCGTTTCCCCCACGACCAAATCTTCCTTGGGCGTGCTCTTTTCTCCACCATCGGACTCAGAAGTCATCTGAACCGGTCGCACATAATACTTCAGTGCCGATTGCCGAACAGCAGTTATTGCACGCTGAACCCCACGAGAGTTCACACCCACTTGAGACGGCTGTCTTGCCGATTTCTCCAGCTTGATCGTTTCGGCCTCTGCACCACGGGAATAATCAGCAACCGCGCGCATGTCCGCAGCGGCATCATGTCGGAGTGTAACGATGAGATTCGCCCCTTGAGGTTCAACCGAGTAGTCTGCCTGACCGGCAAGATCCAATACCACTCGTACTTTATCGGCATGATAACCCAAGCGAACTTGCTTCAAAAACTGGTGATTCACCGACAAGACCGGCTGACGTATGGCTGATGCAATGTGTGGGATATCGATGATCAGACGCCGCTCGTCGAGACGCGTCACCTCATGTGCCAACCTGCCGTCGCCCGAGATGACAACACGAATATCGTGAGACCCACGCTGAATGTCGATGCGAGTCAGGGTCTGCGCCAGTTCGCCTTCAGTACTCGAGGGCAGATGTGAATCGACAGCGGGCCAATCGGTTGATGCCCCCATCGATGGCACAGCCATCGGAATACTGAGCGCTCCCACGGCTGAGAGCACACGGACAAATGATGTAGTGGTCACGGTCAGCTTAGGTATCATTCTGCGCCCTCTTTCGGGTGAAGGAGCTTGACGTACTCCCGCTCCTGTTTGCTCCCATACACATCTGTAAACCTTTCTTGCACCACAATGCCTTTCTCCGTCACTGCACTGACTACGCCATTATTGGGACCGATACGCGTTCCGCGACGCACCGTATATCCATTCCCATCTGGCGTCTGCACCATAGCGGTATAGCCATAGGCCCCCCACACTACAGCGATCAGGTTCATCTCAGTGAGCCCTACTCGTTGAAGAGGAGGCAAGGTCGGATCAATCGGTCCAAGCCCTAACTGTTGCAGAACTGGAGCGAACGGATCTCGCCGCCCTGAAGGATCATACGAATGTGCCCCTGCTGGCTCCAGCACTGAATTGGGCATGCCGGGTTGAGCATTCTCCTCAGTGGCTGCCGCAGCCACGGATGGAAACGGCGCGTGTCTCGATACGTCATTGAGAGAGGGAACTTTCAAGGCATCCTGACGCATCGGGCTAATTTGTCTGGCATGAGAGCTCAGACCTGTATCCGCAAACACCAGTCCAACTGAGATAAGCAGACAGACCCATCCAATGAGAGTGAGTGGTGCTGTCTTCATAGTCGACCGCCAGTGTTCACAGATAGCATTCATCACGCATTGCCTCATACACATCAAAAGCTCTGTCACCTATTTCTTCGGAGGAACCGGCTGAACCGCTATAACCGGTTTGGATTCAGGAGTTGCCGCATAGGCGACTAGGTCAAATACGGTCTGTGTGACAACCCGCCCCTTCTCAAACTTAGGGGCGCCCATCTTGAGTCCGGATACGGTCACAATCCGAGGTAGCGCATTGATACGATCGAAAAATAAGGCGGCCGTATGGTAGCCGCCTGAAACCTCTACGTTCACCGGCATTCGCACAAAGAGTTTCGAGGCATCTTCCGTCCTGGGACTTGGCTTCCACAATTTGATATCGAGACCAAGCCGGACGCCTAAATCGGATACCTGCTTCAGCAACATCACCGCCTCGTCTTCAGGTGGCAGTCGCTCCTTCTTCTTTGCAAGCTCAATCTCAAGTTGCTTACTCGCGGCAATGAGTTCGTCAAGATGCTTAACCTTAATCGTCAACGTTCGAATCTCACCATCAAGGGTGCCAATCGCGCCTTGAAGCCCTGCAATTTCGGTCGACTTTGGCTCCGCCACATAGTAGTAGAAGCCAACGATAATCCCCGCAAGAACCATCAGAAGCAGCCCTGCCTTCTGAATCAGTGGGATTGACCGCAATACATCAAGATTAATAGACGGCAGGTTCATAGATTTTAGCCTTTGAGACGGAACCCCAGTTTGAACTGATAGATGTTGAGTTGGCTCTCCACCGCAGCTCGGCTCTCCTGAAGGTTGATATTCGTAAAGTAGTCGGTGCGGCGCAGATTATTGACGAATTCCACCACATCGTCATTGGTCGCCGCTCGTCCTTCAAGATCGATCTCTTTCCCCGTGACCGCGACTCTTACCAGCCATACCTTGAGCGGCTCCAAGCTCTGACTGACATGGTCGAGCACCCTGACAGGGCCAACTCGTGACTTCTCAAGCTCGTCAATAATACGGTTTTTGTCTTCCAACACCTTCTTCCGGCTTTCAAAGTCGGAAACCTGCTTGACTTGTTCTTTCAACTGCGCAACCTGCTTCTCCATCTCCATCTTTTTGGTCTGCTGCTCGCTTATTTCTTCGTCAAGCGACGCCGAATACCACCAACAGCCGGTCAACGTAATCAGCACCAACCCCACACCCAACAACGCCTGCGCTCTGACATCATACTGCGGTTTGGCCTTGCGCCCCTTCGGCTCCGGCAATAAGTTAATACGAATCATCGATCGCCTACCGATCTAAGGGCTAAGCCAACCCCTACGGCAGCCAAGGGAGCTAGCGCGGCTAACGCGTCCTGATCAAAATCACTCCCCGATGTATCGATTTCACTAAACGGATTGGCGACCTCGACATCGGCCTGCATGCGATCTTTCAGTTGTACGACCAAGCCCTTGACCTGAGCGCCCCCTCCACACAAGAGGACATGCTGAACATCCGCATCTGCCAAGGTGGACTTGAAATAGTCGATGGTTCGGGCGATCTCAGATGCAACCTCAGCATTCACACTGTCGATAACCGTGGTCACTGCAGCCTGATTGCTCCCAGCCGAGCGCTCGCCTTTTTTTGTTTCTTCTGCCTCTTCGTAGGACATACCCATTTCTCGTTGAATCGCTTCCGTATAGCGATTCCCTCCGATGGGAATATCACGTGTAAACAACGACGTACCGCCTCGAACAATGTTGATATTCATGACACTCGCGCCAATATTCACGAGCGCCGTCGTATCCTCCTGCGAAACGGGATAGTTGACCCCGTGCATGTTTTCAATCGCAAAAGCATCCACATCCATGACGAGCGGAAACAACCCGGCCCCTTTGACAAGTTCGGTCAGCTCATTGATCTTATCCTTCTTGGCCGCAACAAGAATGATCGACATATCTCCCTGTGCATCGCCCGAAGCCTCAGGAGAGAGCAACACACTGAAATCGATGTTCACCTCATTGATATCGAAAGGAATATATTGTTCTGCAGCCAGTCTCACCTGTCCCTCCAGCTCCTCATCGGGCATTGGCGGCAGACTAATCTTTTTAATAATTACGGCATGGCCGGAAATCGACACCGCGACCTGCTTTACCTTGACATTCGTTTCCTCAAACAATTCCTTGATCGCCGATACCACCCGCCCCTCGTCCATCACCGTACCATCGACAATCACTTCCGGTTCGAGCGCTTTAAACCCAAACTTCTGGAGAATGAAGCGCCCGCGGCTTTCCTTCAATTGAACGAGCTTGATACCGCTCGATCCAATATCCAGCCCCACAAGCTGCCGCTTGGGGGTGAACATCGTGAACAGATCGGTTTCCGCAAGACCCTTGAACGAAGTAAATGAACTCAACATTGATGCCTCTGAATGTATAGGGCTACCCCTGAAGAGCACATAATCGTGTGGGGATCGTATCGACCATCATTCATATTCGAGCATGGCTCCAGACATTGCATGCCGTGACCCTCTCGCAATAGGTATTGTCAAACATATGACATTTGCACGTTAACGCGACTTCACTGGGAGAACTGAACAGCAACGACCTCTTCACCTGACGTTCGATCCGGGCTTGCCTACTGGTGATTCTCTTCAGGCACAGGCTAAGTATAGTCCATATGCTCTACCTGTCAAGCAAATGACTTTTAGATACACAAGAACAGAAAAAGCACCCGTGGAAGCTTGGAAGTGAGACCCAACAATGTTGGCGAGGGTTACTGCTTATTGAGATCGCGGTGGGCAATGGTCACTTGATATCCAAATGCGGCAAAGCTTTCCTGGAGCCGCCCGGCAATAGCCACAGACCGATGACGTCCGCCAGTGCAGCCAATCCCAACGTTCACATAGCTGCGACGTTCTCGCTCGAAGAGGGGGATCAGAAACTTAAAGAGGCCTTCAAGCTGCCCGATGAATGCGACAGCGTCCGGATCGGTCAGCACATAGTTCCGCACTCGAGGATCTTCCCCGGTCAATGGCTTGAGGTCAGGGACAAAAAACGGATTCCGCAAGAACCGGACATCGAACAAAAGATCAATGTCGTAGGGCACACCGAACTTGAAGCCGAACGTCACCAGTGAAATCGTCAGCCGGCGCGGCGTCCCTTCCTGTCCGAACCGCCGGGCCAGTAATTCTCGCAATTCATGCACCGTCAAATCGGAGGTATCAATAATACGGTCGGCATGGCGTCGCAGCTCCGCGAGTCGTTCTTTCTCAAAACGGACACCTTCCAACACCGGAAGATGCGGCAGGAGTGGATGGGGCCGCCGAGACTCCGAAAAGCGCCGAACCAGCACTTCTTCGCGCGCCTCAAAAAACATGAGCTCAACCGAATGGCCAAGCACCTTGACCCGCTCAAGGATACCGACAAGATCAGAGAAAAACACGCGTTCCCTGACATCGATGCCGAGCGCGACGTTCTTAATCTCCCCCCCCTGCTGATGGCACAACTCGACAAACGTCGGCAGAAGCGCCGGCGGTAAATTGTCGACGCAAAAGTACCCGACATCTTCGAAACACTTGAGGGCGTGCGACTTCCCTGATCCAGAAAGACCGCTGACCACCACCAACTTGAGTCCGGCCATACAGACCTACCCTTTACGAAAGATCGATGAGAACGACTTGATCGCGATCGACACGCTGAAGAATCTGTAATTTCCCTGAGGATCGTTCGGTGAACACCAGCAACGAACCAGGCAGAGAATCCAGCCGATGCGTCGCCTCTTTCAAGGTGATCACAATCCGAGCCGGACGAACCACCTCAATTTCAGGCCCCGGCTCTTCCTTAGGCAGAGCCAGCCGTAGAATCTTCCGCGCCGACTTCTTGATCGGTGCCTTATGATCGACCTGACGTTCCTTGAGCTTTCGAAGCTGCACATCCAGTCGATCCACCAACTGATCGATCGTTGCATACATTTCTGACGTCGAAGCTTTTGCCTGAATCCGCCGCCCCTGCACGGTACAGACCACCTCCGCTGCATGCTGAAGCTTGCTCACACTCAGAATCACTTCCAGATGGCTCAGCTTCAGGTCATATCGCACCAGCCGCTCAAACCGGCTTTCTACATGCGCCCTGAGAGCTGCCGTCACCACGAGATGTCGACCTGTAATTTTCATCGGCATGTATCCTTTCATACTCACTGGCCTCGGCCAGCGCTGACACTCAAAGATATGGACGAACGCAAACCGCCATCACATCAGAGGGAATAACAGATACGCGGTGGGAACGCGCTTGAGGCTGAACACAATAGGCTTAAAAAAACCGCTTACGCTGGGTTGCCGAGGGAATATGTTCTTCCGCCCGGTACTTCGCCACCGTCCGTCGTGCGATCACCACTTGCTTCGTAAGCAGCTGGGCCGCAATCTCTTCATCTTTGAGGGGGTGACCAGGATCTTCCTCCGCCACCATGACCCTGATCATCTCTCTCACCGTGACGGACGACATCATATCGGACGGCTGATCCGCTCGCTGCAGGCCCGCATTGAAGAAAAACTTCAGCTCCAGCATGCCCTGAGGACAATACATATATTTGTTCGCCGTCACACGGCTGATCGTCGATTCGTGCATCCCAATATCCTCAGCCACCTGCTTCAGTACCAGCGGCTTAAGATACTGCACGCCTTTTTCAAAGAATTGCTCCTGAAACTTTACGATACTCGACACGACCTTCACAATCGTCTTATTCCGCTGTTCGATACTCCGAATGACCCATTGTGCCGCTCGCAGCTTCTCATCCAGATAGGCCTTCGTCTCCGCCGATCCGCTCTCTCCCGCCCCCATCAATTGCTTATAGTAGGGACTGATCCGCATGCGCGGCAATCCATCATCATTGAGGACCACCACCCACTCCCCTTCATTTTTGACGACGAATACATCCGGGACAATCACATAATTTTGGGTATTGATAAACGGTCGCCCCGGCTTCGGCTCAAGTACTTCGATTACCTTCGTCGCCTGAAAGACCTCTTCCACCGTGACGTCTAACGCCTTTGCGATCCTCGCATACTGCCTTTTCTCCAGGTCTTTGAGATGGTGCTGGACAATAGCTTCAACAATCGACCCCTTCAGTGCGCCAGGCCGAGCCCCCAACGATCCCATGGGACTCTTTCCTAAATGTCCAATTTGCAAGAGTAGACATTCCGACAGATCTCTGGCTGCCACACCAGTCGGATCGAAACTCTGAATATCTTTCAGGACTGATTCAGCTTCGACCGGAGTGAAGTCGGTCCCGCTGACCATTTCGTCCAGCGACATACGCAAGTAGCCATCATCGTCAAGATTCCCGATGATCAACCGTCCGATCGCCTTGTCACGATCCGACAACCCTGAAAACGAAAGCTGCCACAGGAGATGGTCCTCCAAGGAAGTCGCTTTCGCCATGGTTTGCTCATAGGATGGGAACTCATCCTGAGAGGGCGACCGGGACTCAGACCCTCCGATCCTACGATCGCTGCCAAAGTATTCTTCCCACCCCGCTGCCGAGGCCTCATCCGGCGTATCGCGCTCCTCTACGGTCGACTGCTCCGCATCCGGCGATTCGCTATTTGCTGCCACCGCCGCATCTTCCGTCTTTTCCTCAGCGCTTCCAGCCTCGCTGTCATCCGCCTCGGTTGGGAGCTCCTCCAGAAGAGGATTTTCCATCAAATGCTGGGTCAAGCTCTGCTGGAGCTCAAGACGAGACAGTTGCAGCAGTTTAATGGCTTGCTGCAACTGCGGGGTCATGATGAGCTTTTGACTAAGCCTGAGATCGAGCCTAAGCTTCATAGAAACACACTCTCACGCGTTACAACTTGAACCGATCACCTAAATAGATGGCCCGCGCCCTCTCACTTTTCACAATAGACTCTGGAGACCCGGCTTCGAGGATCAGCCCCTCGTTGATGATGTAGGCCCGATCAGTAATAGACAGCGTCTCTTGGACATTATGGTCGGTAATCAAAATACCGATGCCTTTTTCTTTCAAGCGGGTAATAATCTGTTGGATGTCTGCCACGGCAATCGGGTCGATCCCTGCAAAGGGCTCGTCCAGCAGCATAAATAACGGGTTCGTCGCAAGCGCCCTGGTAATTTCTAACCGTCGCCGTTCTCCACCGGACAAGGCATAGGCCATGCTGGTTCTGATATGGCTCAGGTCCAATTCTTTCAGTAGGGCATCGACCCGTTCACGACGCTCTGCCCGAGAGTAGTCCAGCATCTCAAGAATTGCCAGAATATTATCCTCAACCGACAAGCGCCGGAACACCGAGGACTCTTGAGGAAGGTACCCGATTCCCTTTCTGGCACGTCTGTACATGGGCAGGTCGGTGATCACCTCATCGCCAAGTGAAATCGTTCCTTCATCTGGCTGCCCCAAACCCACAATCATATCGAAAATGGTCGTCTTGCCGGCTCCGTTAGGACCAAGTAACCCCACAACTTCCCCTGCAAGCACTTCAATCGAGACACCTTTCACGACTTTGCGGGCCCGAAAGCTTTTCACCAGCCCTGCTGCGCGCAAACCCATAATGTTCATGCCACTCACCGATGAGCCGGCTGATGCCGCATTCCCCTGAGCCAACCCCATCACTTGGCGCCCCCCTCATCCGGCTCGATCCGCACATGCGACCCGCCCTCCACCACACTCCGATCTTCCGCTAAAAACATCGTGATTTGCTTACCACTGACTCGCGTCCCCTTATCCCAAGCCACCGGGTTGCCGGTCAACACGATCTTATCTCCATCATGATAGTAGATGGCTTTCTCACAGGTCGCACTCCCTGAATCCTTCTCGATTTTCACCCGTCCGGTCGCCTCAATCTGATTGACCGAACGATTCGACACCGCCGGTACAGCATCAGGCCCTTTTGAAGGCACAGCGCCCTTCACCGCCTCACGCCCCTTCCGGTCATCACTCGCGGGAGCCTCCTGCGCGCGAAACATCACCACCATACGATCGGAATAGACAACCAGCGACCCACGAGTCAGCACAACCGATCCCTCAAAGACCGCTTGGCTATCCTGATTTTTCACGGTCATTTTCTTGGCCGTAATGGTCGTACTGACCGCTTGCTCGGCGCCGCCTTGAGGCAGGGCCGCATCAGCCGATCCTCGCAATGAGGCGAATCCAAACAGGCACAAATTAAGAAGCAGGAGCCAAATCCACATGTACGTCCTCAAGTACGTCAAACTCTTCTCTGTCCAAATGTCCAATCAACCCTCGTCCAGTTACCTCTAAGCCGTGCCCCACGATACGAACCGCGTCCTGCGTACGTATTTCTCTGGTCTCATCCGTCCAAGCAAGATGATTGGTATAGATCACATACCCGCTCTCGGTATGAATCACAAGTGGCTCTGAGCGGTTAGAGAGGAGAAAATTCTTCGTCTCCGTATTCAGAACCCCTTCATCTCCCGTCACCGTCAATTCCTTCCCCTGCTGGCCAAATAGAGTGACGGCAACAACCTGAAGCATCGCCCGCCTGTCTCGCTCAAAAAGCCGAGCCTCGTGCGCCTGCACCTGCCACTGCACCGCATCGCCCTTTGTTTGGGTAAAGGTAAAGTTGGAGATCGTTGCATCCGCAGCGTCCATGGAGCCAGGCACCGTTGCCGTCGGAGTGGATACTGCGGTCGAATGCGTTATGAGCAGATAGACCAGGAAACAGGCCAGCACCCCACTCAGCGCTAACAAACCGCGCCGTATTACACGTTGCCACACTTTTTATGTGCTTCCTTCTCAACTAACGAAGATTAGACTGGCACGATAGTAGCATGGGAGAAAAACCAAGTAAACTCATGCCGGCACCGCGGCATAAGTTCACTTGGTGAAGATGAGGGTAGTGGGATAGGAGATTCGTTGAAACAACAGGGCGACGTCGCACGCGCGACTAGATCTCCTTGACTGGAGACCTAGTCGGCAGTGGGACTCGCATGAGCTGCAACTGCAGGCACTTCGCTCTTCACTGTCGATACCTCTAGACGTGTGACGAGTTCGATCGCAACCATCTTAGCCGCATCGCCGATTCGCCGTCTCGTCTTGATCGTCCTCGTATAGCCGCCTGTACGGTCCTTAAACCGAACCGCAACATCGCTGAACAATTTTGACACGACATCCTTGCTGCGGATAAAGGCAAGCGCTTGCCGACGAGCCGGCAACGACCCTTCCTTGCCGAGGGTAATCATCCGGTCCGTGAACCCTCGAATTTCTTTCGCCTTCGCCTCGGTCGTCTCGATACGTTCATGTTCAAGGAGCGACGTTACAAGACTCCGGAACAGGGCCCATCGATGTTTCGTTTTACGTCCGAGCTGTCTGCCATTTTTTCTATGACGCACGGGTTGCCTCTTGTTTCGTTACTCGCTCTTCGGATTACCGCTAATGGGCTGCACCGCATCCAGCTTGACGCCGAGCCCCAAGCCCATTTCCGTCAAGATTTCCTTAATTTCATTGAGTGACTTCTTGCCGAAGTTCTTCGTGCGCAACATCTCCCCTTCGCTCTTCTGGACCAAATCGGCGATGGTCTTGATGTTCGCGTTCTTCAAGCAATTCGCGGCACGAACCGACAACTCCAGCTCGTTCACACTGCGGAAGAGATGCTTGTTCACTTCGCGTTGAGCTTCATCGCTCCCTAAATCAGCGCGCCCTTCGACTCGCTCATCGGGATTGATAAAGATATCGACGTGATCGCGCATGATGCCAGCCGCCGTGGACAACGCATCACGAGGAGAGATCGTTCCATCCGTCCAGATTTCCAGGGTGAGCTTATCATAATCGGTCATGCGACCGACACGAGCATTTTCCACATGAAAGTTCACGCGTTTGATGGGAGAAAATACGGAGTCAATGGCGATTACACCAATGGGCAATCCCTCTTCCTTGTTTCGCTCAGCTGGCACGTAGCCTCGGCCATGCTTGACCGTCATCTCCATATCGAACACAGCGTCTTTGTCCAGGGTCGCAATATGCAGGTTCGGAGTCAAGATGGTCACGTCTGCATCATGAATAATGTCGGACCCCTTGGCTTCTCCTGGGCCCTTCTTCTTGAGACGCAATGTCTTAGGCTTATCGGTATGAACCGCAAGTCGCAACCCTTTGACGTTTAGAATAATAGAGGTCACATCCTCTGTAATACCAGGGATCGTGGAGAACTCGTGCAAAACCCCTTCGATCTTCACAGTGGTTACCGCCGCGCCGGTCAGCGACGATAACAGCACACGTCGCAAGGCATTACCAACCGTCGTGCCAAACCCACGCTCATAGGCTTCAGTCGTAAACCTGCCGAACGTTTGGGTCTGTGTATCCTTGTCGACTTCCACCCGCATCGGGATCTGAAAGTCCTTCATCGCTTTAATCATGACTCCCCCTTCATCTCATCGAGTAGACAGCCACTGAACGGCACCAGCGCACCGCAGAAAGCTAAACCCCGTCCACAAATCCGCACCTACCTGGAATACAACTCCACCACCATCTGTTCGTTGACCGGCAGTGTAATCTGATCCTTGGACGGCAACGCACGGACCACACCTTTAAATGCCGTCTTGTCTAGCTCTAACCACTCTGGAATGCCTCGACCATCTACCGCCTCTAAGGCAGCTTGGATCGAGATCAGCGTGCGGCTTCGCTCACGAATGCTGATGATATCACCAGCCTTTACCTGAGCGCCTGGCACATTGATTTTCCGGCCATTCATGGTTAAATGCCCGTGGCTCACGAGTTGTCTGGCTTCCTTTCTCGAGGCGCCGAACCCTAATCGATAAGCTACATTGTCCAAGCGACATTCCAACAATCGTAAAAGCACTTCGCCGGTAATGCCAGTTTGGCGTTCCGCCTTCTCAAAGACACCGCGGAATTGGCATTCCATCAGACCATAAATTCTGCGCAACTTCTGTTTTTCTCTGAGCTGGGTGCTATACTCCGAGTTCCTCGGACGCTTTTGCCCATGTTGTCCTGGAGGATAGGCGCGACGCTCAATGGCGCATTTTTCCGTCATACAGCGTGAGCCTTTCAGAAACAGCTTCTCACCCTCTCGACGACACAACCGACAGACGGGACCGCGATACTTTGCCACTGCTCTACCTCCGGTTACCGGACATCACCACGTGGGTGCGCCCAAGAATTCTCGTGTATTCGACTCTCCCGACATTCCTCGCTAGACGCGCCGCCGCTTAGGAGGACGGCAGCCGTTGTGAGGAATCGGGGTCACATCACGAATCATATTGATCCGCATTCCAGCCGCTTGAATGGACCGAATCGCCGATTCACGTCCGGACCCAGGCCCATTCACATAGACGTCCACTTGCCGCATTCCGCACTCCATCGCCTTACGTGCAGCAGCCTCGCCAGCCCGCTGAGCCGCAAATGGCGTGCTCTTGCGCGACCCCTTGAAGCCTTGGTTTCCTGAGCTGGCCCACACGATGGTGTTTCCGCTCATGTCGGTGATGGTGACGATCGTGTTATTGAACGAGGCCTGGACATGGGCCACTCCGCTCGTCACGATCCGCCGCTCTTTCTTCTTCCCTTTTTTAACGCTCATACAGGCTCCCTACTCAGGTAACGGTCACGCGCTACGCCTAACGCGTAGGCGGTTTCGGTTTGCTTCCCACACCGGAGCGACGGCCTTTTCTCGTCCGCGCATTCGTCTTGGTCCGCTGGCCACGGACAGGCAACCCTTTGCGATGGCGCAGCCCCCGGTATGTACCGCTATCAATCAATCGCTTGATGTTCATCGAGAAGGTTTTCCTCAAGTCGCCTTCGACTTGATAACTCTCCTGAATGATTTCACGAATCTTGACGATATGCTCTTCGCTCAAATCCTTAACCCTTATCGATCCATCGATCCCCGCCTTACCCAGGATATCGACTGCGGCCGCCCGCCCGATGCCATAGACATAGGTCAGGCCGATGTCCGCCCGCTTGTCTTTTGGTAAATCTACTCCGGCAATACGTGCCATACGTCCCCCTTACGATTACTGCTTTCAACTCTTCGTCGCTGAGTGCCTGACCAAGCTCTGTTGCGCGCGCCCTGCGAAAGCCCTACAGGCCCACGCGACGCGAGCAGGTGGCCGGTCCAGTCCTCCTGCGGCGCTCCTTACCCTTGTCGCTGCTTGTGACGTGGATTCTCACAGAGAATTCTCACCACACCCTTGCGTCGAACCACCTTACATTTGGCACAAATCGGCTTGACGGATGATTTCACTTTCATGTCTGTTACACGCTCCTACTTAAACCGATAGGTGATGCGCCCGCGCGTCAGGTCGTACGGCGAGAGTTCGACAGTCACCTTATCGCCAGGAAGAATACGGATAAAATGCATGCGCATTTTTCCTGATATATGTGCAAGAATTTTATGGCCATTATCTAACGACACTCGAAACATCGCGTTCGGTAACGTTTCGTTCACCGTGCCTTGTATTTCAATAACATCTTCTTTCGGCACGTACCTCTATCCTTTCTGCCCAAACCGGAATCATAACTGACTTAAAATGCGAGGAGGACCGCTCGGCTGAATCGCAATGGTATGCTCAAAATGCGCCGAGAGACTTCCATCAACCGTCACCGCTGTCCATCGATCCTCAAGCACCTTGACGGCGGCCTTACCCATGTTGACCATCGGTTCGATCGCCAGAACCATTCCTGCCTGCAACCGCGGGCCCTGTCCTGGCTTCCCGTAGTTCGGCACCTGCGGTTCTTCATGCAACTGTCGACCGATGCCATGACCGACGAACTCTGTGACGACCGAGAAGCCAGATGATTCCACATGCTGCTGGATCACATGCGAAATTTCTGACAGCCGATGCCCCACTACCGCTTGCTTGATTCCGAGGTACATCGCCTCTTCGGTCACTCGAACCAAGTGGGCGATTCGTTCATTCGTCTGACCCACCGCAACTGTGACCGCAGAGTCACCGTAAAACCCGTCAACGATCGCCCCAAGATCCAGCCCGATAATGTCCCCCTCCTTCAGCACTCGCTTGGAGGGGATCCCGTGAACAACCTGCTCATTCACTGAAGCACAAAGGGTCTTGGGATAACTCCGATACCCTTTAAACGCCGGGCGCGCACCACGCGATCGAATCTCGTCTTCAGCCAACCGGTCCAGTTCATCGGTCGTGATGCCGGGCCTAACTACTTTTTTCAGAACCGCGAGTACCTCAGCCACCACGCGTGACGCCTGAGCCATCACGGCAATCTCATCCTGCGTCTTGAGGATGATCATCGCGCCAGAAAAGGCGTCAGCACCTTTGCGAGATGCTGAAAGACAACGTCAACCGAGCCAGACGCATCGACGGATGACAACAGACGCCGTTCATCGTAATAGCGGACAAGTGGGGCCGTCTGCTCGTCGTACACTTTCAGACGCGTCTCAATCGCATCTCTGCGGTCATCGTTGCGCTGCACGAGTGACTCCCCACAACGATCACACACCTCATCAACTTTCGGCTTTGCAAAGTCAATATGGAACGTTGCTTGGCACTTTGGACAGCTCCGGCGACCGCTCAGCCGACGAACCACATCTTCACGAGAAACCTTGAAATTCACAACTAGGTCGAGCGCAGTGGATTTCGAAGCAAGCGCCTTACCCAACTCTTCCGCTTGCGGGACAGTTCGGGGAAACCCATCTAGGACAAATCCGTTTGCACAGCTTGAATCGCCTAGCTTTTCCCTGACTAGCCCGATCACGACAGAATCAGGAACCAATTGACCCTGATCCATAAAGCTCTTCGCTTCAAGACCCAGCGTCGTCTGATTACGAACGGCTTCCCGGAGTAGATCCCCTGTCGATATTTTCGCCAACCGGTATTGCGATGCGATACGCTCAGCCTGAGTCCCTTTACCTACGCCAGGCGCACCGAGAAACACGACCCTCATCACTTCCCCTTAACCATTCCGTCCACGGAGAGGGGCCATACCCTTACCGAGAAACCCATCGTAATTCCGCATCAACATATGAGACTCAATCTGTTGTGCCGTATCCAGGCCGACACCAATGACAATAAGCAGCGACGTACCGCCAAAGTAGAATGGCACATTCAGCTTGTAGATCAGAAACTCGGGGATGACACATACAATCGCGAGGTAAATTGATCCCGCAAATGTGATACGAGTCAGCACCTTATAAATATAATCTGACGTCCTCGTTCCTGGGCGAATTCCTGGAATAAATCCACCATACTTCTTCATGTTATCTGCCATATCCACAGGATTCAAAACGACGGCAGTATAAAAGAAGCAGAAAAACAAGATAAGTCCGACATACATTAACGTATAGAGCAAAGACCCAGGCGCAAGTTGCGCTCCAAATGCTTTCACCCATGGTGTCTCAAAAAACCCAGCAATAGTTGCTGGAAACGCAATGATCGATGACGCGAAAATAGGAGGGATAACCCCTGCCGTGTTGATTTTCAGAGGAATGTGCGTACTCTGCCCGCCAAAAACCCTTCGCCCAATGACACGTTTCGCATACTGAACCGGAACTTTTCGCCGTCCACTCTCCAGAAAGACAATCGCCGCGACCACCACAACCATCAAGAGTGCAAGGGCAACCAGGAGGACGAAGCTTAACTGACCGACCTTATATAAATCAAATGTCTGAGCGACGGCCGCCGGCAACCGTGCGACGATGCCAGCAAAAATAATCAATGAGATACCGTTTCCGATACCACGCTCGGTAATCTGCTCACCAAGCCACATCAGGAAACCCGTACCCGCGGTCAAGGTGATGACGGTCATCAGGCGGAACCCCCACCCAGCGGTCATCACAAATGCGCCTTGATTCATCTGCTCGAGCCCCACGGCGATTCCGAAGCCCTGAATCACCGCAATGCCGATTGTGCCGAATCGAGTGTATTGAATAATCTTTTTACGCCCGCGCTCGCCCTCTTTCGCTAACTTCGAGAGGTGCGGGACGACCACCGTCAATAGCTGGAGAATAATCGATGCGCTGATGTAGGGCATGATGCCCAAAGCGAGGATCGTGAGACGTGAAAGAGAACCACCGGAGAAAATATCCAAAAATCCGAGCAACGCGCCGCCTTGCTTTTGCAGAAAGTCAGCGAGTGCGTCGCCGTTAATTCCAGGCGTAGGGATATGCGCCCCGATCCGATACACCACCAACATCCCCATGGTAAAGAGGATCCGGGTGCGCAGCTCGGGAATTTTGAAGATATTCTGAAAACTGGTCAGGAGTCTCTCAAACACCGGGGATGACCTCGACTCTCCCTCCAGCTGCTTGAATCTTTGCCTCTGCGGACTTACTGAACTTATGCGCCTGCACGACAATCGCTTTCGTGAGGTCGCCGTTTCCAAGAATCTTGATTGGCAACGACTTACGCTTGACTAATCCGGCATCGACCAGCGCTTGCGGAGTGATGGTGCCGGACACCGTCATCTCACCCAAACTCTTGAGATTAACAATTGAAAATTCTTTACGGAAGATGTTGGTAAAGCCATGCTTCGGCACCCGGCGGATCAAGGACATCTGACCGCCCTCAAACCCAACTGCTTGCCGACCACGACCACCAGACCTGGCTAACAGACCCTTGTGGCCTTTACCTGCCGTTTTCCCATGACCTGAACCGGGACCACGTCCAATACGCTTGCGTTTTTTTCTTGATCCTTTTGCAGGACCGAGCTCATGTAAGTTCATTGTGGCTGCACTTCCAATAGATATCCAACTTTGTCAATCATCCCTCGTACTTGTGGCGTATTGGGACGAGTAACGGTCTGTCTAATCTTCCTCAAGCCGAGGCCGCTCAACACAAGTCGATGCTTTTGCGGGGTACCGATTGGGCTTCGCCGCAAGGTAATCACAAACCCTTTTTTCGTGACCTTGGGAATCTTCGGTGTAGGCATTAGGCACTCACTCTGTTCTGTGCATCACTCACCGCACCTCGGCGCAGCTTCAACACGTCTTCAGCATTTCTCAGCTGACAGAGGCCGTTGAGGGTGGCACGAACCGTATTAAATGGATTTCCACGGCCAAGTGTCTTGGCGATGACGTTATGCACGCCGACCACCTCAACCACCGCTCGCACTGCGCCACCGGCAATGATCCCCGTCCCCTTCTTTGCGGGCTTCAAGAGAACATGTTCGGCGCCGAAGAGCCCATGCACCTCATGCGCGATCGTTCCAGACGTAAGGGCGACATGCACCAGGTTCTTCTTGGCCTGCTCAACCGCCTTCGCAATCGCGACAGGCACTTCAGCCGCTTTCCCTTTCCCGATGCCGACCCACCCCTGTCCATCTCCGACAACAACCAGTGCGCAAAAGTTAAATCGCTTTCCACCCTTGACGACTTTCGCGACGCGGTTGATAAAGACGACTTTATCTTTCAGGCTTAATTCATCTGGATTAACTCGCACGTAACGTCTCTCCTCTTTGTTCCCCTCGCTCCGGCACCGTCATGGAATCGAGGTACGACCTAGAACTGCAGACCGCCTTCGCGCGATGCTTCAGCCAATGCCTTCACACGTCCGTGGTACATTCGACCACCACGATCGAACACCACCGCCTGAACCTTGGCAGCCTTCGCCCGTTCGGCCAACAACTTTCCAACTGCTTTTGCCCCATCAATGCTGCCGGTGGATTTCACCGACGTGCGCAGAGACTTATCCAAGGAAGATGCCGCGGCCAATGTGGCTCCCTTAAGATCGTCAATGATCTGGGCATAGATATGTGAGCTGCTACGAAATACGTTGAGTCGAGGCCTCTCGGCCGTTCCAACGACACGCTTGCGAACCCGCTGCTTCCGGCGTGTTAACTGATCTGCTTTATCTGCACTATTCATGAATCACCTTACTTCCCTGTCTTTCCAGCCTTCTTACGTAACACTTCCCCGGCATAGCGAACGCCCTTTTGCTTGTAGACGTCTGGCGGCTTGATCGCTCTCAAGTTTGCAGCAACCTGGCCCACCAATCGCTTATCGGTTCCCTTCACATTGATCAGCGTCTGCTTATCCACCTTCACATCGATGCCTACGGGAATCGGATATGTGACCGGGTTGATATAGCCGACGTTGAAGCTCATCGTCCGTCCCTGCACGGCAACCTTGTAACCGACTCCCGTGATTTCCAGATTACGCTCATAACCCTTCGTCACACCCTGGACGATGTTACTCAGTTCTGCGCGGGTCAGTCCATGCATCGCACGGACATGGCGGTCTTCGTTTTGGCGATTGACCGTAAGCACTCCGTCCAGAATCGTGACCCCAAGACCTGGAGACAACGACCAATCGAGCTTCCCGAGTGGCCCCTTGACGGAGATGACAGGACCGGCAACTTTAACATCCACTCCTGCTGGAATCTGGATTGGTTTTATTCCTATGCGTGACATCGATTCCTCGTTATTCTAGCAACCGGCTACAATGACAATCTGATTGGCGCTCATCATTACCACACCGAGCACAATACTTCACCGCCAAGACCGGCGCGGCGAGACTCCTGATCCGTCATCAGCCCCTTGGACGTCGACAAGATGGCCACACCGATGCCGTTCTTAACTCGCGGGATATCCTTGATTCCCACGTAGACACGGCGGCCAGGCTTGCTGACTCGTTGCATACCGGTGACGACAGGCACTTCATCGACATACCGCAGCTGCACCTTCAGGACAGGATGGCCATCAGCCATATCAGCCTGGACGCTCTGAATATAGCCTTCGTTCTGGAGTACACGAAGGAGCTCCCGCTTGAGACGGGAAGCCGGCATGCTCACAGACTCGTGCCGACGCCGAAGTCCGTTTTGAATTCTAACCAATAGATCACTAATGGGATCTGTAACCATACCAACCCTTTCACCAACGCTCTTCGTGCAACGAGACGGCTATCAACCGCCCAGTGACACGGAAGGCAGATAATCTACCAACTCGACTTCCGAACCCCAGGAATCTCACCCTTCAGGCTCAGTAATCGAAAACAAATTCTGCACATGCTAAACCGGCGCAAAAACCCTCGTACGCGGCCGCAGATCCCGCACCGGTGATAGTCCCTGACGGGGAATTTCGCCTTGACGGACGATTTATTTCTCAGCGCTAATCTCGACACCTACAGCTCCTTCGTTTGACGTTACGTCCGGAATGGCATCCCCAAATGCTTCAATAGTGCCCGACCCTCATCATTCGTCTTGGCGGTCGTGACGATCGTGATGTCCATCCCGTGGATCGACGCGACCTCGTCATACTGAATCTCGGGGAATATGAGCTGTTCTTTCAGCCCAAGGGTGTAATTGCCCCGTCCGTCGAAGGACTTGGGCGACACACCCCTGAAATCCCTGATTCTCGGCAACGAGAGGGTGACAAGCCGATCAAGGAACTCCCACATCCGTCGGCTTCGCAGCGTCACTTTGGTGCCGATCGGCATCCCCTGACGCAGCTTGAAAGTTGCAATGGCTTTCTTCGCCTTCGTAATAAGAGCCTTCTGACCGGTGATCAAGCCTAACTCGGCAGCGGCACTCTCTAAGAGCTTCACGTTCTGAATGGCTTCACCCATTCCGACGTTCAGCACAATCCGTTCAACCTTCGGCACCTGCATGATGTTTTTGTAACCGAACTCTTTCATGAGTGCGGGTACAACTTTCTGCAAGTACGCCTCGCGCATCCGCGGGTTAAACTTGGACTCTTCGCTGCCCTCGTCCATCACCTGAGGGGCCGCCGACCCTTCTTTTTTCTTGGGTGGCCGCTTCTCTGACGTCTTACTGCCTTTTCCTGATTCAACCTTCGCCATCTGGCGTCCTCACTCCTACTCGACTGAGTCGTTCGATTTTTTGCTGAACCGGACCCGCTTGCCATCTTCGAGCGTACGCACGCCCAGTCGGGTTGGTTTCTGTGTCACAGGACACAGATACATCACATTGGAGATCGCAAGAGGCGCTTCCCGCTCGAGAATGCCACCTTGCTTGACTTTCTGATTCGGCTTGGTGTGACGCTTGATCATGTTGAGCTTCTCAACCACGACCTTGCCCACTCCAGGATCGACCGAGAGCACCTTGCCGGACTTGCCGCGGTCGCGCCCAGAGATCACGACGACCACATCGCCCTTACGAATTCGACTTTTTGCCAACGCCTGCTTATTCATCCGGCCGTCACCACCCTCGTTAAAGCACTTCAGGAGCAAGAGAAATAATCTTCATGAACTTCTTCCAGCGCAGCTCACGCGCGATCGGCCCGAAGATACGCGTGCCAACCGGATCCCCATCTTTGTTGATCAGTACGCAAGCATTCCGATCGAACTTGATATAGGAACCATCCTCACGGCGCACTTCTTTCGTCGTCCTGACGACCACCGCGCGGCTGACATCGCCCTTCTTCACCGTTGCCGCAGGGATGGCCTCCTTGACCGCCACCACGACAATGTCTCCGAGAGACGCATATCGGCGCCTGGTGCCACCGAGCACATGAAAACACATGGCCTGCTTCGCGCCAGAGTTGTCGGCCACGTCCATGTATGTATAACTTTGAATCATAGTGCCTGTTCCCTCTACCCTTCAAACGATCTCAGCCTAGCTGCCCTGTCCCTTTTCCACGACCTCGATCACACGCATATGTTTATCTTTACTGATAGGGCGCGTCTCAATCATGCGTACACGATCGCCGACCTTACATGCGTTCTCTTCATCGTGGGCCTTGAACTTCGTGACCCGACGCAGCACCTTCCGATAGAGTGGGTGTATGACCGACCGTTCAATCTCGACTACGACGGTCTTATCCATTTTATTGCTGACCACACGGCCAACCCACTCACGCCGCTTGTTTGCTGACTCCGCCATCCTCAGGCCCCTTTCGCCGTGGTAGAAGTTGATTCGACCTGCGCGAGCTCACGCTGAATCGTCTTGACCTGCGCGATGGACCGCTTTGTCTTTCGCAGCTGCATGGGGTTTTCCAATCGCCCGGTCCCCATTTGAAAACGAAGATTGAAAAGCTCCTGCGTAAGCTGCTGCGACTTCTCCGCAAGCTCAAGTGCCGTTAGTTGACGTAATTCCTTCAGATCCATGGATGCGCTCGCTCCCTACCCTTGTGTCCGATTCACTCGATATTAAAACTCGCCGCGAACTACGTATTTCGTGGCAATTGGCAACTTATGAGAAGCCAAGCGGAAGGCCTCCTTGGCAACTTCCGGCGTCACACCGTCCATCTCATACATAATTCTGCCGGGCTTCACGACGGCAACCCAATACTCCGGATTACCCTTTCCCTTACCCATTCGAGTTTCAGCCGGCTTCTTGGTAATCGGCTTATCGGGGAATATTCTCGTCCACACCTGACCACCGCGCTTCACGCAACGAGTGATCGCGATACGCGCCGCCTCAATCTGCCGACTGGTGATCCAGCCCGGCTCGAGCGCCTTCAATCCGAACTCCCCGAGCGTAATTTGGCCGCCACGATAGGCCTTGCCAGTCATACGCCCCTTCATCATTTTGCGGAACTTAACTTTCTTTGGTGCTAACACAATACCCTCATCAATTAGCCAATTCTGCGTTCAAATGGCGATTCTTTTTTAATGGGCTGTAGCGGAAGGACTTCCCCCTTATAGATCCAAGTCTTGATCCCGATCTGCCCCATCGTCGTGTGAGCTTCAGCGAATCCGTAATCGATGTCAGCCCTGAGCGTATGAAGCGGCACGCGGCCTTCGCGGTACCATTCAGATCGCGCAATTTCAGCTCCACCGAGACGACCACCAACCATGATCTTGATACCCTGAGCGCCAAGACGAAGCGCGGACTGCACACTACGCTTCATCGCCCGACGGAAGGCAACACGCTTCTCTAATTGGGTGGCCACATTCTCACAAACCAACTGGGCATCCAACTCAGGCTTCTTAATTTCTTTGACGGTAATGTAGACCTGCCCAGAGTACATCTTTTCCAACTCAGCCTTGAGCTTGTCAACCTCAGCACCCTTACGACCGATGATGATACCAGGACGCGCGGTAGAAATGATCACACGGGTCTGGTCTCCGGATCGCTCGATCTCGATCTTGGCCACACCAGCATGAAAGAGACGCTGCTTGACCATTTTGCGAATCTTGATATCCTGATGGAGCAGCTTTGCATAGTCCTTGCTGGCGTACCACCGAGAGCTCCAGTTGACGTTGTATCCCAGTCGATACCCGATTGGATGTGTTTTATGACCCATAACTCCTTATGCCTCACTCAGCCAGGAAATGAATCGGCTCCATTAGCCGTCGCTACCTATTGCTTCTCTTTAACATCTACCGTCGATACGACGACAGTAATATGGCTCATGCGTTTCTGAATGGCATTCGCACGCCCTTGCGAGCGGGCACGAAAGCGTTTCAGCGTCGGCCCGCAATCGACAAACGCCCTCGACACGACCATAGACTCACTGTCGCCCATCTCCTTTTGCTCCGCATTGGCGACGGCGGACCGCAGAAGCTTTTCGACGACCTTGCAGGCCTGGCGCGGCGTATTGCGGAGGAGGGCCAATGCCATCGGAACCTGCTGCCCGCGGATCAAGTCGATCACCGGGCGAGCTTTTCTTGGAGAGACACGGACAAATTTTAAAACTGCTTGTGCTTCAGCCATAACATTCCAATCCAATCGAGTTTGCCGAGACCGCGGTCTGACACCTATTTAAGGGCGACTGATTTCTCTGTTCTGGCATGCCCATGCCCTTTGAAAAATCTGGTCGGAGCAAACTCTCCAAGTTTGTGTCCCACCATGTTTTCCGTCACAAACACAGGAATAAACTTCTTCCCGTTATGAACCGCAAAGGTATGTCCGATCATATCTGGAATGACGGTAGAGCGTCGTGACCAGGTTTTAATGATCTTCCGATCCTTGTTCTGATTCATCCGCTCTACTTTTTCAAGCAGATGATCGTCGACGAATGCGCCCTTACTTACAGACCTCGGCATCGCGTACTCCTACTTGCGGCGGGAAATAATGAACTTGTCCGTCGCCTTATTGTTCCTGGTCTTATATCCCTTGGTCGGGAGACCCCATGGGGAGACTGGATGGGGATTACCCTGTCCAGACTTTCCTTCACCGCCACCATGCGGGTGGTCGACAGGATTCATGACGACACCGCGTACATGAGGGCGTCGTCCCTTCCATCTCGTCCGACCGGCCTTGCCAACACTAACATTCTCATGGTCCGTATTGCCAACCTGCCCGACCGTCGCCATGCAAGTCGCAAGGATTCGACGCATTTCGCCGGACCTGAGTCGCACCTGAATATACTCGCCATCGCGGCCCATGACTTGAGCAGAACCACCCGCACTACGAATCAGCTGTCCGCCCTTGCCAGGCTTCAACTCGATATTATGGATCGTGGTACCCAAGGGCATGCTGGACAATGGCAAGGCATTTCCAACACGAACCTCAGTGCCGAGACCGGCCTGCACAACATCCCCGACCTTCAGTCCGACAGGCGCCAGGATATACCGCTTCTCTCCGTCCTTGTAATGCACCAAAGCAATACGGGCCGAACGATTAGGGTCGTATTCAAGCGCGGCAATGGTGCCTGGGATCCCGCTCTTATCACGACGAAAATCAATCTTCCGATAGAGGCGCTTATGTCCACCCCCACGGAATCGCACGGTTGTCCGCCCCTCGTTGTTTCGCGCACCGGTGCTGCGACGGAACGAGGTCAGCGATTTCTCTGGCCGCTTCTTCGAGAGATCCTCGGTCGTCACCGCGGTCATTCCGCGGCGCCCCGGGGTTCTCGGCTTGAATACTTTGATTCCCATGCTACAGTCGTCCTTCCAATACACCGAGTTAATCCCGGTGCAGCGTCACGCTATGCGCTCTCGTAGAGCTCCAATTTTTCGCCTTGCTTGAGCTTGACGAAGGCCTTCTTCCAGTCTGATCTCTTACCTGAGAAACGCCCTAAGCGCTTCACCTTCCCGCGCACGTTCATCACATTCACCCGCTCAACCTTTACCTTCAAGAGCGTTTCGACCGCTTGCTTGATCTGGACACGGTTAGCATCCGGGTGAACGAGGAAGGCCACGGTGTTATTGGCTTCCCGCATGGCCGTAATTTTTTCCGTCAACAAGGGCTGCAACAGAATGCTATGGAGACCTGCCTTCATGACCAGACCTCCTTCACCCGCGGCAATTCCCGCTCAGGAATCAGAATCAACTCAGCCCGAACAATGTCGTAGACGTTCAATCCTTCAGGACCCACCACACACACGTTTGGCAAATTACCTGCTGCTTGAGCCAATCCAGGATGTCCTTCGCCAGCCACAATTAAGGCATATGCCCCGGGCCCAAAATTCATCAGCACTTGAGCCAGCAATTTCGTCTTCGGCTGATCCAATGCCAGATTCGACACAATCACGATTTGCCCATCTGCCAACTTGGCAGACAACGCGCTCTGAAGCGCAGCGCGGTACTTCTTTTTCGGCATGCTATACGAATAGTCACGCGGCTTCGGACCAAACACCGATCCGCCGTGGCGCCATACAGGGGAACGGATGGATCCGGCTCGAGCCCGCCCCGTATGCTTCTGCTTCCATGGCTTCTTCCCTGATCCCGCCACTTCGCCACGCCGCAATGTCGATGCCGTACCTTGACGCTCACAAGCACGCTGCATCACCACCGCTTCATGAACCAAGGCCGTGTGCAGCTTGCAGCCAAACACTTCCTCAGGAAGTTCGACGGACCCAACTTTTTGTCTCTTCAAATCAACGACATCAACCGTGGGCATGACCTACCCCTTCTTCGACTTTCTCACCATGATCAGTCCATTTGCTGCACCAGGGATCGCCCCCCGAACAAACAGCAAGTTCTCATCAGGCCTGGATTCAATAACTTTCAATCGCTGCACCGTAATCTGCTTAGCGCCCATGTGCCCAGGCAACGTCTTGCCTTTCCAGACACGAGAAGGATACGAACTCGCGCCCATCGAACCAGGATGACGATGGAACATCGAACCGTGAGATTCAGGACCGCCGGCATAATGATGCCGCTTCACCACACCCTGAAATCCCTTCCCTTTGGAAATCCCGATGACATCCACCCAGTCGCCTTTTTTAAAGATATCGACTTTAATGGACTGCCCAACCTCTACCTCGCCAACCTTCTGAAACTCTCTCAGTACACGCGTAGCCGGCGCCTCCGTCTTCTTCAGATGTCCCAGCTCAGCCTTCGAGAGCTTGCGCTCCTTGACTTCCCCAAAAGACAACTGAACCGACTCATACCCGTCACGCTCTTTCGTCTTGATCGTTACCACTCGGCAAGGACCAGCTTCGATGACGGTGACAGGCGTGAACCTCGTCTCATCAAATATCTGAGTCATCCCCAGCTTTTTACCCAATAACCCGTTCGTCATGTGTGACGTTCCTTGTCAATCAACTACAATTAAAGCTTAATCTCGACATCCACGCCGGCAGCTAAATTCAACTTCATCAGCGAGTCCATGGTCTCAGGCGTCGCATCCATGATATCCATCAAACGCTTGTGCGTCCTGATTTCAAACTGCTCACGAGCCTTCTTGTCAGCATGCGTCGCGCTTTGCACCGTAAACTTCTCAATACGCGTAGGGAGCGGAATTGGTCCGACGATCTTCGCTCCGCTTCGGCGAACCGTCTCGACAATTTCCGCCACGGACTGGTCCAGGACGCGATAATCGAACCCGCGCAACCGAATTCTGATTCTTTGTTCAACCTTAACCATTCATTCCTCTATTCATCCGACCAATCATTACGCCAGAATTTCGGTGACGACGCCAGAACCGACAGTCTTGCCGCCCTCGCGCACCGCGAACCGCAGCCCTTGATCCATCGCGATCGGGCTAATCAGCTCACCCGTCACACTCACATTATCGCCCGGCATGACCATCTC